>JAHHKH010000436.1 GCA_018679695.1 Maribacter sp. | reverse complement strand
CCAAATATGGCAATCCAACTATAAAACGAATTTATGGGGATTGGACTAATCCTCGCCTTAATAAATGGAAGACCGTCCTTTTGGAGAATGCCATTACTCCCATTCAGCAATATGGGTATACCAGCGGAAAGAATGCCACGGATTCGGCCATGATCATAGATGCTATGGATATTTTGTATTCCGGTAAGGTTAATGGCTTCTGTTTAGTGAGTAGTGATAGCGATTTTACACGTTTGGCGACACGTCTTCGTGAAGCAGGGATGCAGGTTTTTGGTATTGGGGAAAAGAAAACCCCTGATCCTTTCATTGTGGCTTGTGATAAGTTCATTTATATTGAAATCCTCAAGAGTCAATCGGAAGAAGATTCCCCTGGTTCAACTGCCACCGAAACAAGGACAAAAAGCAGCATAGATAAAATTACACCCAAGGAAATTCGGTTTATTTCATCAACGATTGCCGATGTGGCTGATGATGATGGCTGGGCATTTTTAGGTGATGTCGGGAGCTTATTGCAAAAAAGACACCCAAATTTTGATTCCCGAAATTATGGCTTTCAAAAATTGACCCCTCTTATTGGTTCGATCAAGAACTTTGAACTGGAGCGACGCGAAGATTCACGCGGTCGCAAAAAGTTGATTTATGTAAAGATCAAAGAGAAAAGCGCATCCAGAACTCGAAAAAAATAAAAATCACAAATAAATACTGCACATTAAAACAGTAATTAAGAATCCTATTTTTTAATTTTACGTATCTATTTTGTATCACATAAAAATTTATAATAATGAAATCAGTTGCTAAAAAAATACAGTTCGGCCTTCTTGCGATCATACTTTTATCAGTCACCACGGTAAGGTCTAACGCTGGTATTGAAACAAATACAATGGAAGTCAAGACTGCCGATGAATTAGTTGGAGCCTGGAACTACACAGTTGAGAATGTTGATTATGAATATAGGACCGGTGTTTTGCTTATTTCAAAAGAAGATGGGAAATATAATGTTCAAGTGCAGCTCAGTGCAGGTAACATACCGGGAGAGGAAATTGAAGTAGTTGATAATAATATAAAGTTTTCCGTTTACATCGAAGGTCAAAAAATATCGGTTTCATTGAAGGCCGAAGGAGATAAGATCAAAGGGGAAAGCAGCTCTTATGATGGCGTGTATAAGATTGAAGGCACGAAGATAATGCCTGAATAGAAATCATTGATTAGATCGAACAAAAATCCAAGGGATTCCAATTATGGCTTCCTTGGATTATTAATTTGGGATAGGGCATGGCATAGACCACTTTGGTCTAATATCCCTACTTTTGAAAATGCCGTATTTCATTAAGCAAATTCCCATAAATACCTTTAAATCATGAAAAATAGTTTATTGATCCTACTACTACTACTTACAATGGCTTGTGAAACAAGTAAGGTAGAAGTTGAGCTCATTGTCATCAATTCCAATACCTATACAGTGGATGCTGATTTCTCGAAGACTGAAGCATTTGCCATTAAAGATGGAAAATTCGTGGCCATAGGTACTTCGGAAGAAATACAACAAAAGTACATTTCAGACCAAGTTGTAGATGCGGAAGGTAAAACCATTACTCCAGGTTTGATCGACGCACATTGTCACTTTTATGGCTTAGGCCAGAATCAACAGGTAGTTGATTTGGTAGGTACAAAGAGTTATGATGAAATATTGGAAAAAGTCAAGAAGTTCCAAGAACAGAATCCGAAGAAGTTTATATTAGGCAGGGGATGGGATCAGAATGACTGGGAAGTAAAGGAGTTTCCGACTAAGAAGGAACTGGATTCACTTTTTCCCGATATCCCGGTAGCATTGCGCCGAATTGACGGACACGCCTTATTGGTAAACCAAAAAGCACTTGATTTGGCCGGTATAGATGAACATACGAAGGCAATTGGCGGGGAAATCGTGAAAAGGAATGGTAAGATTACTGGTGTTTTAGTCGATGGCCCCATGGGCTTTATAGATGCCATAACACCGGCTTCGAATAGGACTGAACAGATTCAAGCATTGAAAGACGCTGAAAAAATTTGTTTGGGTTATGGCCTTACAACGGTTAACGATGCCGGAATTGATAGGTCCACCATTGAATTGATTGATAGTCTTCACCAAACGGGTGACCTATCTATAAGGGTCTATGCCATGGTAAGTGCCTCGAAAGACAATTTGGATTATTATTTATCACGGGAGCCTTACAAAACCGAGAGATTGAACGTTCGTTCAGTTAAGGTTTATGGCGATGGGGCTTTAGGCTCAAGAGGGGCTGCTTTAAAGGAACCCTATTCCGATATGCCAGGACATTTCGGGGCTATGGTTACACCAGTTGCCGATATTGTTAGCTTGGCGAGACGTATTGCCGGGACCGAGTTTCAAATGAATACCCATGCCATTGGCGATTCGGCAAATGTTGTGGTTTTAAGGACCTATTCGAAGGCATTGCACGGTAAAAAAGATAGACGATGGAAAGTGGAACATGCACAGATAATTTCTCCCTTGGATTTTGACTATTTCAAAAATGGAATTATCCCTTCTATCCAACCAACACATGCAACCAGCGATATGTACTGGGCAGGTGATCGATTGGGAGAAGAGCGTGAGAAAGGAGCCTATGCCTTCAAAACCTTATTGGATAATGCAGGTATTGTTGCGTTGGGAACTGATTTTCCTGTGGAAAAAGTGAGTCCGTTTTTAACGTTTTATGCGGCAGTGGCAAGGAAAGATTTGGAGAATTATCCTATAGGAGGTTACCAAATAAGCGATGCATTAAGCCGGGAAGAAACCTTAAGGGGTATGACCCTATGGGCCGCTTATTCCAATTTCGAGGAACATGAAAAAGGAAGTATTGAAGTTGGAAAATTTGCCGATTTCACGGTTTATAGTGATAACTTAATGGAAGTGCCAATTGAGCAAGTCCCGGAAATTACGGCTGAACAAACTTATATTGGCGGTAAACGGGTTAACTAAAAATAAAAACCTGAAGCAATTGCTTCAGGTTTTTTTTCGTTCCTTCGAAAAAAGGCATCTGATTTTTAGGATTACATCATAATTGGAAGGGCGACCCTAACCGTTCCCCAGGCCATAACCATATGGGTGCCACCATCGACTTCTTTAAAGGCGATAGAGAAAGCCTCCAAGGATTCACTATCTGTACTGGTGGTAGCTTTTACTCGGGCAACATCAGCCTTTTTGCTGTAAGAATAGGCCCCCCATTGGTTTAGGTTACTGTTAAGAATTACCGTCCATTCACCTTCACCAGGAATTGTAAATAGTGAATAAGTGCCGGCCTTGACATCAGTACCGCCAACATTGGCATCCTTATAGAAGGTAATTTCCACGGCTTCATTGGCCCCAGTTCTCCATACCTCACCGGCAGGTGCCAGCTCTGATACGGAACGACCTTTTAATTGAGGTCGACTATAGATTACACGTACGGCCTTATCGGATACTTTGTAACTAGATGGGAAAGTTGCCATATCCAATGGACTTTTGTCCAACCCACTGAATTTCTGTGCAGAAATTGTAGTAGTAAATACTAAGGCAAGCATTAAAATTGAAAATGTAATTAATTTTTTCATAATAGTGTTTGTTTTTGTGTTTCAAATCTAAGTAGTAATCAATATAATGATGTAAAAAAAGTCGTTAAAATTATCCCAACTTACAGAATGACTTATTTTTACCACTATATTTTAGATATGGTTACAATTATGTTTAATTATTAGATATTTAGTTATTAATCATAATTGATATGACATATTCGTTGTACAAATGTTGGATTTATCCCATATTTGATTTTAAATTGATAAAAATATATTGATATGTGTGGAATTGTATGTGCATTTGATGTTAAGGAAAGCACGGATTTTTTAAGACCTCAATTGTTGGAAATGTCTAAAAAAGTCAGACATCGAGGACCAGATTGGAGTGGTATCTATGCTGATAAAAAAGCCATCTTGGCGCATGAAAGATTAGCAATTGTAGATCCAGCTTCCGGTAAACAACCTTTATATAGCGAGGACAAAAAGCTGGTTTTAGCCGCGAATGGTGAAATATATAACCATAGGGAACTGCGTAAACAGTTTGAAGGTAAGTATAACTTTCAGACTGAATCCGATTGTGAGGTCATACTTGCATTATATAAGGAAAAAGGTGTTGATTTCATTGATGAAATGAACGGTATTTTCGGCTTCGCCATTTACGACGCTGAAAATGATGAGTATTTTGTGGCCCGGGATCATATGGGAATTATCCCACTATATATGGGTTGGGACAAAAACGGGACTTTTTATGTTGCGTCAGAGCTAAAGGCATTGGAAGGAACATGTACTAAGATCGAATTGTTCCCTCCAGGTCACTATTTGCATAGCAGTGATGGAGAACTAAAAAAGTGGTATGAAAGGGATTGGATGGATTATAATGCTGTCAAGGAAAATGAGACCAGTATCAAGGAAATAAAGGAGGCTTTGGAAGCAGCGGTTCATAGGCAATTAATGTCCGATGTACCTTACGGGGTTTTGCTTTCCGGTGGACTTGATTCATCAGTAACTTCGGCAATAGCAAAAATTTATGCACAAAAGCGAGTGGAAACCGATGATACTAAAGATGCATGGTGGCCACAATTACACTCCTTTTCAGTAGGCTTGGAAGGTTCACCCGATCTGGCCGCCGCCCAAGAAGTGGCCGAATATATTGGAACTGTGCATCATGAGATAAAATTTACAATACAAGAAGGTCTCGATGCCATTAAGGATGTAGTTTACAATCTTGAAACATATGATATAACCACTATTAGGGCCTCCACACCAATGTATCTTATGGCGAGGGTGATCAAGTCCATGGGTATAAAAATGGTCCTTTCAGGTGAGGGAGCGGATGAATTGTTTGGAGGTTATTTGTATTTCCACAAAGCTCCAAGTCCGAAAGATTTTCATGAAGAGACGGTTCGAAAATTGGACAAATTGCATATGTATGATTGCCTTAGGGCCAATAAATCCCTGGCAGCTTGGGGTATTGAAGGCCGAGTGCCATTCTTGGATAAGGAATTCATGGATGTTGCGATGCGCATAAACCCCAAGGATAAAATGATCAATGGGGAACGCATGGAGAAGTGGGTGGTTCGTAAGGCCTTTGAGGATATGTTACCCGAAAGTGTTACCTGGAGACAAAAAGAACAGTTCTCAGATGGTGTAGGCTATAGTTGGATCGATACATTGAAAGAAGTTGTTGAGACAGAAGTTTCCGATGAACAATTGGCAAATGCCAAATTCCGTTTTCCGTTACAGACCCCAACAACAAAAGAGGAGTTTTACTATCGTTCCATATTCGAATCCCATTTTCCCAGTGATGCAGCGGCCCTGTGCGTGCCGCAAGAACCTTCGGTTGCTTGTAGTACTAAGATTGCCCTGGAATGGGACGAAGCGTTCAAGAACATGAACGAACCCTCGGGTAGGGCAGTGGCCCAAGTACATGATGATGCGTATGAGAATTAGTAATAAGGAAAGAAGTTAGTTCTGTTTTAATCCTCACATTCGCTGGGTTGGTTTTTTAAGTACTTGATTAAATGAAGCACCATTGACTTGGTGCTTCATTTATTTTTGAATAATACAATTTGAACACCAATTCACCGGATAAAAAAAACGGCCAAAAATCCAAATTACCTACGCCATATTTTCCACAAATTTTGTTGATAACTTAGTGGTTTAAAAAAGGTCTTAAACCCATATTGCATGGGGTATTGGTTATATTTGTAAGATTGCTAAAACTATAATGATTACAACAAATTAATTTATGAGCGAAGAAGCAAAAAAGGATAAATATTCCGCGGATAGTATCCAGGCTCTCGAGGGCATGGAACATGTGCGTATGCGTCCCTCAATGTATATTGGTGATATTGGAGTAAGAGGATTGCACCACTTGGTGTATGAGGTAGTTGATAACTCCATTGATGAGGCCATGGGCGGTCATTGCGATACGATTGATGTGACTATAAATGAGGATAATTCAATTACCACAAAAGATAACGGTCGGGGTATACCGGTGGATCTTCACAAAAAAGAAGGGGTATCTGCCTTAGAGGTCGTAATGACCAAGATAGGGGCCGGAGGTAAGTTCGATAAGGATTCCTATAAAGTTTCCGGTGGACTGCACGGGGTTGGGGTCTCGGTTGTGAATGCCCTATCCAATCATTTAAGGGCAACGGTATTCAGGGATGGCAAGATTTGGGAGCAGGAATATGAAAGGGGTAAATCGCTGTACCCCGTAAAAAGTATTGGTGAGACCACTGAACGTGGAACGGAGGTTACCTTTCATCCAGATGAGACGATATTCACCCAAACCATAGAATATAGTTATGAAACGCTTGCAAACAGAATGCGCGAACTCTCTTATTTGAACAAGGGGGTCACGATTACCATTACTGACAAAAGACAGAAAGACGAAAAAGGGGAGTTTGTAAATGATGTTTTCTATTCGGATGAGGGACTGAAGGAATTCGTTCGATTTCTAGATAGTAACCGAGAATCGTTGATCCGGAATGTTATAGCTATGGAGGGAGAAAAAAACGGTATTCCCGTAGAGGTAGCGATGATCTACAATACTTCCTATACCGAAAACTTACATTCCTATGTAAACAATATCAATACCCATGAAGGGGGAACCCACTTATCTGGTTTTAGAAGGGGTTTAACAAGTACCCTGAAGAAATATGCCGATGCTTCTGGAATGTTGGATAAGCTTAAATTCGAAGTTCAAGGGGATGATTTCAGGGAAGGTTTAACGGCTATTGTATCGGTAAAAGTTGCTGAACCTCAATTTGAAGGTCAGACCAAAACCAAATTGGGCAATAGGGAGGTTTCTTCGGCGGTTAGCCAGTCTGTATCAGAGATGTTGACCAATTATTTGGAGGAGCATCCCGATGATGCCAAGATTATTGTACAAAAAGTAATTTTAGCCGCACAAGCTAGACATGCAGCATCCAAGGCCCGTGAAATGGTGCAGCGAAAAACGGTAATGAGTATTGGAGGACTTCCAGGCAAATTATCCGATTGTTCTGAACAAGATCCCGCCTTATGCGAGGTTTTCCTGGTTGAGGGAGATTCGGCGGGTGGAACCGCGAAACAGGGAAGGGATAGGAATTTCCAAGCCATTCTGCCCCTTCGCGGTAAAATACTGAATGTTGAAAAGGCCATGCAGCATAAGGTATTTGAAAATGAAGAGATTAAGAATATCTATACCGCTCTTGGGGTGACAATTGGTACTGAAGAGGATAGTAAAGCGTTGAACTTGGAAAAGTTGCGTTATCATAAGGTAGTTATTATGTGTGACGCCGATGTCGATGGTAGCCATATAGAAACCTTGATTTTGACATTCTTCTTTAGATATATGCGTGAATTGATTGAAAATGGACACGTTTATATTGCAACACCGCCCTTATATCTGGTGAAAAAGGGCAGTAAAAAACGCTATGCCTGGTCCGATGAGGAACGCGATGAGATTGCAGAAAGTTTTAACGGTAGTGTGGGTATACAACGTTACAAAGGTTTGGGTGAAATGAACGCAGAACAATTGTGGGATACCACAATGAATCCCGAATTTAGGACATTACGACAAATTACCATTGACAATGCCACTGAATCCGATAGGGTTTTCTCTATGTTAATGGGCGATGAAGTACCTCCAAGAAGGGAATTTATTGAGAAAAATGCCGTTTATGCGAACATTGATGCATAAGAAACAGCACTTACACAACAAAAACTCTGACAGCAATGTCAGAGTTTTTAGTTTTAGGGAAAATTCATACAGATGAAAAATATTGTTTCCTTATTAGTACTAGCTTGTAGCTTCCAAGCTATGGCCCAGTCCAATATCAATGATATATTGGCAGCAGGCCTTAATGACGCTGAAACCTTTACAACAGATTATCTCGGACCAGCTTCTGAAGGTTTTATGTATAGTATTTCCAACGGTTGGTACAATACCGCAGATGCTAAGCCCTTGGGTGGATTTGAGATTTCTATAATAGGCAATATGGCCAGCTTTAAGAATAAAGAAGATAAAAAGGCCTTTGAGTTAAACACAGCTGATTATGAAAACCTTCAGTTTGTTGATGGGAGTAATTCTAAATTAGTTTCAACCGCTTTAGGGGACATTGAAGGTGTCACCGTATTTGTGGAGGATGAAAACGGACTTTTTAGGGAAGAGTTTGAACTTCCATCAGGATTGGCTGCTGAAGATTTTAATTTTGTTCCTTCGGCATTTATTCAAGCTAGCGTAGGTATAATTAAGGGCACCGAATTAAAGGCAAGATTTTTACCAAAAATAAATACCGATGATTTTGGAATGAGCATGTACGGGTTTGGAATTCAGCATGAATTTACCAAACACTTACCTGCGGATAAGGTTTTACCTATCGCCATTTCGGCCGTTATCGGGTATACCCATTTAGATGCCTCCTATGATTTTACAAATACAAGTATCATTGCAGGACAAGATCAAAGACTAGAAATCGATATGAGCACCTGGGTTTTTCAGGCAGTGGTTTCCACACGACTTCCTGTAATTAATTTTTATGGTGGATTGGGATACCTGACGGGTAATTCCTCTACCGACGTTTTAGGTACTTATATAGTACAATCAGGTCCTATTCGGGAAACTTATGTGGATCCTTTTACCATAGATAAGGATGCTAGTGGAATGACGGCTAATGTAGGAGCCAAGTTAAAACTGGGATTCTTTAGGTTACATGCCGACTATGCAATTGCGGAGTTCAATACGGTTTCCTTTGGAATTAATTTTGGATTCAGGTAATGTAAAATTATCCGATACAAATAGAAAACCCTGACGAACTCGTCAGGGTTTTCTATTTGTATTGATGATCGTATTATTATTCCCGGATGGCGAGAACATTTCCTTTGTTATCTTCAAGTGTTGCCCTTTCCAGGGATTCTTTCATGGTTACATGATCATCAGCCTTATCCATTCCCGGATAAGAGATCGTATAAATACCATCGACCTGTTTCCATTTAAAATCGGTTTTAGCTACGACGGTACCGTTTTCCTTAAAATGATATCTACCTAAATAGGCATCATTAAAAATCCATTCAGATCGGGTGGTAACTTTTCCAGCTTCGCCATTGGTCAAAGTTGATAAACTTGTCCATATGCCAATTATAGGATCGTTGTTTTCTGGAATTCTAGAACAGTTACTGGCTAATATGATGCCAACTATTGCAATGAATGAAAAGAGTTTTTTCATTAGTAGGTAATTATCGTATCGGGGTTACTACTTTTTCAACGATGATTCGGTAATTTGTATTGCCAAAAATCGATGTATTGCATCATAATTTTAAAATCTTCGTTGAAATGCTACTTTCTTTAACAACCACTGCATTTTAATGGTGGTTTAATACTTTATTAAAAAAATTGGGAAACTGATTTTTGTCATCTTTTTTCACTCAGGAATCAGTATTTTTGCAACTTAAAATTTACAATTTAAACTATAGACATATGAAAGTTACCGTAGTAGGGGCAGGAGCTGTTGGCGCAAGTTGCGCCGAGTATATTGCCATCAAGGATTTTGCATCTGAAGTAGTGGTTTTGGATATTAAGGAAGGCTATGCTGAAGGCAAGGCTATGGACTTGATGCAAACAGCTTCACTAAATGGGTTTGATACCAAAATTACAGGAACCACCAATGATTATTCAAAAACTGCTGGCAGTGATATTGCGGTAATAACTTCTGGAATTCCCAGAAAACCGGGAATGACCCGGGAGGAATTGATCGGTATTAATGCCGGTATCGTTAAAACTGTAGCTACCAGCTTAATTGAGCATTCTCCCAATGTGATACTAATCGTGGTGAGTAATCCTATGGATACAATGACCTATTTGGTTCATAAATCCACTGGATTGCCAAAAAATAAAATCATAGGTATGGGTGGTGCTTTGGATAGCGCACGTTTTAAGTATCGTTTGGCAGAGGCCTTGGAAGCCCCTATTTCCGATATCGATGGAATGGTAATAGGAGGACATAGCGATACTGGTATGGTTCCTCTCGCTTCGCATGCAACCAGAAATAGTATCAAAGTGACAGAATTTATTTCTCAAGACCGTTTGCAACAAGTAGTTGAAGATACCAAAATCGGTGGGGCTACCCTGACAAAATTGTTAGGCACAAGTGCTTGGTATGCACCAGGTGCAGCAGTATCTTCCTTGGTTCAGGCAATAGCTTGCGATCAAAAGAAAATGTTTCCTTGTTCAACCTTGTTGGAAGGTGAATATGGTCTTAATGATATTTGTATTGGTGTACCCGTGATTTTGGGTAAAAACGGAATCGAAAAAGTTGTTGATATTCCGCTTTCTGAGGCCGAAAAAACCAAAATGAAAGAGAGTGCAGCCGGTGTTACAAAAACCAATGGACTTTTGGACGTCTAGTCAAAAGCTTCAATACCTTTTTATAAATGGCATCCTGAATAATCGTTTTGGGATGCCTTTGTTTTATAGATTAACTCATAAATATATTGCCAATTCTTAGGGTAAATCATATATTTGCAGGCTGTTGAGAAAAGCACACATTAAATATTCATAACCAATGCAAAATAAAGGACTTATAAAACTTTTTGCCTTCTTGTTCGGGCTCGTTAGTATCTATCAATTATCATACACTTTTATTGCAAGTAAGATTGAAAGAGATGCTGAAGTTTATGCTGCCAATCAAATTTCAGAGGCTGAGGAAAATTATGTTTCCAAAAGGGAGGAATTGGAAGTTAGGTATTTAGATTCAATAGGCAGTAATCCTATATTGGGTTATACCAGTTACGATGAAGCTAAAAAGAAAGAGTTGAATAAAGGACTTGACCTAAAAGGCGGAATCAACGTAACACTCCAGATTTCCGTCAAGGATATTTTAAAGGGTCTTGCCAATAATTCAAAAAGTCCGGTCTTCAATAAAGCGTTGGCAGATGCTGATGCCGCTTCGAAGAGTAGTGATGACACTTATGTTGATCTCTTCTTCGATGCTTTTGACAATATCAAAGGGGATTCAAAATTAGCATCCCCTGAAGTGTTTGCCAATAAGGGGTTAAGCGATGAGATCAATTTTCAAATGACCGATGATGAGGTAAAGCCCATTATACGGAGAAAAATTGATGAGTCTATTGTCTCGGCTTTTGAAGTGTTGCGTGAACGTATTGATGGTTTCGGTGTCACACAGCCCAATATTCAGCGTGAAGGAAATTCAGGACGTATATTGGTCGAATTACCAGGGGCAAGGGATATTGCCAGAGCCCAGGAATTATTGTCAAGTACAGCGCAATTGGAGTTTTGGGAAACCTACGAACAGAACAATCCAAGTTTTGGAAATTTCATAGTCGCCGCTAATGAAAGGCTTAAATCGATTATTGATACAGATGAGGTTGAAGAACCGGTCAAAGAGGAATCCGAGTTGGATTCATTGCTTTCCGATGCAACTGATTCGTTGGATTTGGCAAGTCAGGTAAATCCTTTATATGACTTGTTGTTACCGGCAAACCCCGGGACCAATGCCATGTTCAGGGCTGCGATACAAGACACTGCCAAGATCGGGCAGTATTTGAGAATGCCCGAAATACAACGGTTATTGCCTGCAGACATTCAGTTTACAAAGTTTTTATGGGAGCGTCCTTCTACAGATAATGTTGAGGTGCTTAATTTATATGCATTAAAATCCAATAGAAGCAATACACCAAGAATTAGCGGGGATGTCGTCAGTGATGCTCGTGATACCTATGATCAATTCAGTAAACCCGCTGTGAGTATGAGTATGAACTCAAGAGGGGCCAAAGAATGGCAAAAATTGACAAGCGATGCCAATATAAATAATACCGGTATTGCGGTTGTTTTGGATAATAAGGTTTATACTGCTCCAGGATGTTCGGTTGTTGGAGGTATTTCAGGAGGAGGTACTGAGATTACAGGTACTTTTACTGTTGATGAGACCAAGGATATTGCAAACGTTCTTAGAGCTGGTAAATTACCGGCCAAGGCCGAAATAATCCAATCGAATGTTGTTGGGCCCTCTTTGGGTCAAGAAGCTATTGATAGTGGTTTCATGTCTTTCCTGATTGCTATGGCCGTGGTATTGGTATGGATGGTTTTTTACTATGGTAAAGCGGGAATCTTTGCTGATGTCGCCTTGTTATTGAACATCTTATTGATTTTTGGGGTACTTACCAGTTTGAGTGCAGTCCTAACACTACCTGGTATTGCAGGTATTGTCTTGACAATAGGTATGTCCGTTGATGCCAACGTACTTATTTTCGAACGAATTAAGGAAGAATTGGCCAGGGGGAAAGGAAAATCACAGGCCGTTTCAGATGGTTTTGGAAATGCACTTTCGTCGATTCTGGATGCCAATATAACAACAGGTTTAACCGCATTGATCTTGTTCTTGTTTGGAACAGGACCTATTAAAGGTTTTGCAACGACCTTATTAATAGGTATTCTAACATCTTTGTTTACGGCAATCTTTATTACAAGATTATTGGTCGACTGGTATTTAAGTGGTAAGGGAAGGTCCTTGGATTTCTCCACTGCGCTCACGAAGAACTTGTTCAAAAACATCAACATCAATTTCCTTTCCAAGCGTAAAATTGCGTATGTGATTTCCTTTATTTTGGTGGCAACGAGCTTTATTTCGTTGTTCTTTGGACCAGGATTACAGCAAGGGGTTGATTTTGTTGGTGGACGTTCCTATCAAGTACGATTCGAAAAAGAAGTGAGCCCTTCCGAAATAGCTTCTGAACTGAATACTGTTTTCGGAAGTGGTACCAATGTTAAAACCTATGGTGAAGCCAATCAAATAAAAATAACAACACCTTACAAAGTTGATGTTGAAGGTGTTGAAGTTGACAATGAAATACAGGACAAGTTATTCACTTCCCTGCAAAAGTATTTACCAGACGGTACTTCAATGGAAGACTTTATCGTAGGAAGCGATGATAAGGCCATTGGTGTAATGCAATCGATCAAAGTAGGTCCGACTATTGCCGATGATATCAAGAAGAATGCCTTCTTGGCGATCATTGGTTCTTTAGCCGTAGTCTTTCTATATATTCTATTGCGTTTTAGAAAATGGCAATTTTCATTGGGGGCAGTTACCGCAGTATTCCATGATGTCATGATCGTATTGGGTATTTTCTCATTAACTGGCAAAATAATGCCTTTTAATATGGAAATCGATCAGGCCTTTATTGCGGCCATATTGACGGTAATTGGTTATTCCTTGAATGATACCGTGGTTGTTTTTGACCGAATTCGTGAAATTGTAAATGAAAGAGGTTGGAAAGGTGGAGACAATATCAATACCGCGGTTAATAGTACACTCGGGCGTACCTTGAATACCTCCCTGACTACTTTGGTTGTCTTATTGACCATATTTGTATTTGGAGGCGAATCGCTTCGAGGGTTTATGTTCGCGATGATCGTAGGTGTGGTTGTAGGTACTTATTCTTCGGTGTTCATTGCAACACCTGTAATGTTCGATACGATGAAAAAGAAGCTATTGTCCGGTAAAGAGTCATAAAAAACAATTCCCAAATACAATTCAAAAGGCCGCTTTCTAGCGGCCTTTCTTATGGGCTATTATCTACTTAACAGCCATTTTTTGGCATGACCTTCATTCTCGAACATTTTACCTTCATAACCCAGATTTTGCATTATGGTTTCAAAAATTGATAAGTTGGTGAAGTTGATCTTATCCGGCGCTACTCCCGCTACAATAAAATCGTGTTGCCAACCAATAATATCCAAGGATTCGGTTATACTGAAAGCCGAAAGGGCCGGTAACCTACCAACAACTTTAGAGACTACCATGAGTCGATTTCGATTTAGCTCTTTAGCGAGGTCTGCTACTTTTTTCCATGTAGCGATACCTTCTTCTATTTCATTACCTGGTGTCCTGTTTCCTGTGAATTCAATCCACAAATAATCCTGAAAAACCCTGTGTTTTACCTTTAATGACATTCGAATATGTTTTGTGGGAGAACTGCGGCAAAATTAGGCTTGAAATACTTCCTGAAGAAATAAAATGACTATAAAACAAAAAAATATTTCAACCGATGATTATATGGTCTTAGGCCGCTAATATTTTTCCTAAAGAACCATTCTTGCTTTCCTCTAACCTATATTTAAACTGTGGTTGTAAATTAGGTTCCTCCCTGTGTGAAACGAATATGATGGTCGAGTTACTTTCCCTTGCCATTTTATTTACCAATGAAACCAACAGGGAGGCAGATCTATCATCAAGGCCAGCAGTGGGTTCATCCAAGATCAACAGTAGTGGATGTTTTACCATGGCCCTGGTCGTCATGACCAGACGCTTTTGACCCATAGTGAGATCATGGAAAAGCGTATCTTTCAAATGCCACATGTTAAGGAGCTGCAGCCATTGTTTTGCCAACCGCAGTTGCGCTTCTGTTGGTTGAACATATAAACCCACTGAATCCAAAATACCTGAAATCATCATATTTTCCACGGAATGGTATCCCGTGAACTTGTCGGTCATTGAAGGTGTAAAATAACCAATGTTCTTTTTAATGTCCCATACGCTTTCACCGGTGCCTTTTTTACGTCCAAAAAGATATAATTCCTGACCGTAACCTTTAGGATTCTCTCCAGTGATCATAGACAAAATCGTCGTTTTTCCACTTCCATTTTTACCACTGAGTTCCCAGAATTCCCCTCTTTTTATTTTCCAGGAGATATTTTTTAATATGGGTCTGTCTTCATAACTGACATTAACATTTTGCAGCTCTATCAAGATTTCATCATGATAACTTATGTGTTTTAGGGGCTCAGGTATGTTCCCTTTGAAACTTTGTTTTATTTTGGAAGGAAATGATTCGATAGGATTTGCTAATAGCATTATCTCATCGCCTATGAGTTGGGCATAATTATCAATGAATGGCAGTAGATCGCCTTTTCTACTAACAATTTGTATGATAGGAACCTTTTCGGCGATGGCTTTTATTTGGGCTTTGAATTGGACCTGGAATTCCTTGTCCATATTGTCAAAAGGATTATCAAGTACAAGGAATTGGGGTTTTGATTGAAGTAGATAATTAAGAAGAATCCTTTTTTGCTCCCCACTTGACATTGTTTGAAGTAGCTGATCCGTGCCTTTGGTAATTCCACTATCCCCATGCCTACTTTCTTCGTCAATCAATTTAATCAAGGCAAGCTTTGAAAATAGGCCACCCTGTAGGCCCTTGAAAGACTCAAAGGGTTTAGGGACATCATTGCCAAAAATATTTTCAATAAATGCACTATGGTTAGAGGTATTATCTATGAATAAAGCCCAATGTACTTGCTGGGGATCAGCTTTAATTGTCGAATATGTTTCCGTTAGATTCTTCTTTCCCATTATCGCTGGCTATTGCACTTGAAAAATATTGATTATTGTGAAATAACCCTAAATATATGAACAGTAATGTCTTTATATAAAGTTGTTCTATCGATGCTCATCCCAATTTTGGTGGCTACTTTTTGGGATGGTTCATTAGCTATTGGGATTATCGCTATCAATGAATTGGCTAAGTTCTTTTCAAATGCAAATGATTTACATTTTCTGGCGGCCTCTGTCGCAAAGCCCTTATTACGATAGGAAGGAAGCATTGAATAGCCAATTTCAAGCTCTTGTATATTGTCAACCTGCTGCATAAGCAATCCGCATTGGCCTACAAATTCGCCGGTGCTTTTGGCTATAAGTGCATTCATGCCTCCTAAAGGGTTATTGTAGCGATAAAAAACAGTTTCAAACCATTCTTGGCAAGCTACCAAGGGATTTAAATTGTCACTAGGCCAATGTTCCGTGCTTGATGGATCTTGATGGAATGGCAACCAGAGCTTAAAATCAGACCGCTTTATTTTTCGAAAATAAAGCCTCTCGGATTCCTCACCATTCAAGAGGTAATCCATATGATCATAATTTGGCGAATTCGATACTGTCACCGACTTCGAGAAGCCACTTTTCAACAAGACCGGCATTTACTTCAAGGGCATATTTTACAGGAACCTGAGAAGGCAATAGCTTTTCATCATAGGGTTGGGCATTTTCTTGAAAGCTGGCAATTTTTAGGTGTTCATCAATAAACACAATGTCCAAACCAAATTCGGTATTCTTCATATGAAAAAAATGTTGTCGAACATCGGGAAAAACAAAAAGCATACCTTGATTTTCCTCCATACTTTTGCGATACATTAGACCCGTTTCGGTTTCATAGTCTGTTTCTGCAACTTCGATATCCAAACTAACCAATAATGTATCGGACTGTGCCTTATAAATGCTTAACTCACCTTCTTTGGTAAAAGTCACAACTTCGGTTTTGACCACTCTTTTGGTATCTTCCTTACAGGAGAACTGCAGTACAATACAGGCTAAGAATATGGGGTATATGAATTTATATGATTTTATCATTATTGTGTGTTAAATGCCTTTGGACAATACTTTGGTTTACTGAAGGTTGGTTATTGTTTGCTAGAACTTGGTCTGAACATAAAGTAAAGACCTATCAATATGAATGGGATACTCAACCACTGTCCGGTCGACAATAAACCTAAAGACTCTTCAAAACCTCCTTGGCTTTTCTTTACATACTCCACAAAAAAACGAACTGTCCAAAGCAGTACCAGGAATAAACCAAAAAGATAACCCAATTTATCTTTCTTATCGGTTTTCCAGTAGAGATAATACAGCAGTAAAAAGACGAAAATATAACAAACTCCCTCGTACAATTGGGCAGGATGTCTATAAGGGATTTGAGCCAGGTATTCCGCGAATTGCGCATTGTTCTCGATGGCATCATAGGCGGCATTCACTGTTTTCTCTTTGGTAATCCCCATTGCTTTCGATGGATGCATATCGTCGGAATCCCGAATGAACTTTGTGGCAAAAATGAAGGACTCATCAGTGACTTTACCATTGATTTCCGAATTGAAAAAATTGCCCAGCCGTACGCAAAAAGCGCCTATTGCCACAGGGATAACGACGCGGTCCAGGACCCATAATAATTTAAATTCAGGAAATTTTCTCGTATAAAGATACATGCCGATAATAACCCCAATGGCCGCTCCATGGCTCGCAAGGCCTGTGAATCCAGTAAACTCATAACCATTGATGATGCCGAATAGCGTGCTTCCTGCACTTTCCCGTATAGGTAATAGAATTTCCGCAATATGGTTTTTGTAATAAGGCCAATCATAAAAAAATACGTGGCCGAGCCTTGCTCCCAACATGGTAGCCAAGACCGTATAAATGAAAAGTGAATCGAGCTGTTCAGCCGACTTCTTTTCATTGTTAAAAATGCGCCTCATAATGAACCAACCTACAGCGAAGGCGACAATCCACAATAAGTTGTAATATTTTATTTGAAGGAAGCCTATTTTGAATAGTGTTTCATTCGGGTTCCAAATAAAGCTTAAAATGTGCATATGTAAAATTTGAAAGGCTAAGATAAGTATTTAGAATAAAGTACTTCCTATTGGGAATTTAGTATTCCAATTATCTAATTTGAACTCCTTATTTGGTGTCAAGGAACTGGATCGTAACCTTTTCCACCCCAGGGATGACAACTGAAAATTCGTTTAAGAGCGAGCCACCCCCCTTTAAATAAACCATGTTTTTGCAAAGCTTCCAAAGTGTAATGGGAACAAGTTGGTGAGTATCGACATGTTGCCGGGGTGTAGGGCGAAATCGCATATTGATAGAACTTCACCAATAGAACAAAAGGTGCAATAAGTATACTTTTAACGGTAATTCTCTTTTCCATAAAAATATCATCTTACGCTTGAGGGGTGATCAGCGAAACTAAGAGACGCTGAATGTAGTACCTTCTTTTCCGTCTTTCAATTGAATCCCCATAGCCGACAATTGATCTCGGATCTTATCGGAAGTATTAAAATCCTTATTACTACGGGCTTCGTTCCGCAATTCAATCAGCAACTGGACCACAGCTTGCAGTTTGTCCGAATCTTGATAGTCCGCGCTTTTGCCCTCTAATCCCAATACATCGAATATAAAACTGTTCATGGACTGTTGCAGCAACTCCTTATCTGCTAGGGTAATACTTTCACTACCTTCTTTAATAAGATTGATATGCTTTACGGCCTCGAATAAGTGTGCGATTAGAGTAGGGGTGTTAAAATCATCATTCATGGCGTCATAGCACTTTTGCTGCCATTCCTGGACATTGAAATCAGATTTTCCACTTGTTACCAAATCACCTAGATTATCAAAGGCATCCATTAATCTATGGTACCCTTTTTCTGATGCCAACAGCGCGTCATTGCTTAAATCCAATATACTGGTATAATGTGCCTGCATCATAAAAAACCGAACAACGGCGGGTGCAAATGGTTTACTAAGAATGGGGTTTTCACCTGAAAAAATCTCACCAGGGAGAATATTGTTTCCCGTGGATTTCGCCATTTTTTTACCATTCAATGTCAGCATATTGGCATGCAGCCAATAATTTACCGGGGAAAGACCATTGCTCGCCTCTGCTTGCGCAATTTCACATTCATGATGCGGAAATTTAAGGTCCATTCCCCCACCATGAATATCAAAGGTATCCCCTAAATACTTGGTGCTCATAGCGGTACATTCTAAATGCCATCCGGGAAAACCATCGCCCCAGGGTGATGGCCAACGCATTATATGCTGGGGTTCTGCCTTTTTCCAAAGGGCAAAATCCTGTGGGCTTTTTTTATCGCTTTGAGCGGTAAGTTCGCGGGTATTAGTAATCATATCCTCTAACTTTCTTCCACTTAGTTTTCCATACTCAAAGCTCTCACTGAATTTTTTGACATCAAAATACACTGAACCATTTACCTCATAGGCATATCCTTTATTGAGGATTTCCTTGATGATTTCCAGTTGCTCAATTATGTGTCCGGTTGCTGTAGGCTCTATACTCGGTGGCAAGAAATTAAACTGTTCCAATATTTTATGGAAGTCAACAGTATAACGCTGAACGACCTCCATAGGTTCTATTTTTTCCAATCTTGCCTTTTTCGCAATCTTATCCTCACCTTCATCAGCATCATCGACCAAATGTCCTGCATCTGTGATATTGCGTACGAAACGGACTTTATAACCCAAATGCCTGAGATACCTGAATATCATGTCAAAGGACATAAACGTCCTACAGTTGCCCAAATGTACATTGCTATAAACGGTTGGCCCACAAACGTACATTCCAATATGACCTTCGTTAATTGGTTTAAAACGCTCTTTTTTACCGGTAAGTGAATTGGTGATTTTTAGCTTTTGCTCTTTGTACAATTGCATTTTGCGTGAAAACGGTTAAAATTTTGTATCCAGATTCAAATATTCCAAAAATTCCCGACGAACAGATTCATCTTTGAATTTACCCCCATATTCGGCAGTAACTGTACTACTTTCTATATCACGGATTCCTCGGGAATTTACACAAAGGTGTTTAGCATCGATTACACAGGCAACATCATCGGTATTCAATACTTTCTGCAGTTCCCTGACAATTTGGATATTCAATCGCTCCTGAACCTGGGGTCTCTTTGCAAAGTAGTCCACAATACGGTTCATCTTGGAAAGACCTACAACTGTTCCATTGGAAATATAAGCCACATGTGCTTTGCCTACGATCGGTAACAAATGGTGTTCGCAAGTAGAATAGAGTGTAATATTCTTTTCGACCAACATTTCACCGTACTTGTACTTATTCTTGAAAGTTGAGGATTTTGGTTTTCTTTTTGGATGAAGTCCTCCAAAAATCTCTTTGACGAACATTTTTGCTACCCGATTAGGAGTACCGTTTAGGCTATCATCATCCAGATCGAGTCCCAAGGTGAGCATTATTTCCCGAACATTTGACTTAATACGTTCAATCTTTTCGTCATCGTCTATTACAAAAGCGTCATCACGTATTGGGGTATCCTGAGCGGAAGAAACATGATCCTTGCCCATGTCTTCAAAATGCTCTTCCAATGTGCTATCTAATTTCATTCAAAATTTACTTTACAGAACGGCAAAGATATACATAATATGGCACTTTATAGCCTTTATACCCCATTACACAACATAAATTAGTGTTAAGGGAATACCCCGATTATTTTTATAAACTCCAAGATTTGGCCTACTTATGAAACGTATTGTTATTTTTCTTTATATCGCTTTACTGCTTGGTATGACCTCCGCATTTGCGCAGGTTTCACCTGATTGTGTCAATGCGATACCCATTTGCAACAATACTCCGGTAAACGGGGGTACTCTAGGCTATGGTTCCGATGATTTTAATGGGGCTTCAACGACAGGATGTTTGGAACAAACCCTAACGGGAGCCATAGAATCGAATTCGGCTTGGTATCGTTTTCGTACCGGTGCATCTGGTCAATTGGGTTTTAATATCGGCTTTGATACCTCAGAGGATTGGGATTTTGCACTATACAAGACTAATGATTGTAATAATCTTGGAGAACCTATTCGATGTAATTTTTTTGATAATCAGGATGAAAGTGCCTTCATAGGAATTGGTGAAGATCCCTCAGGTTTTACCCAAAATATTCAATATGAGGATTGGATTCAAGTTGAGCCAGGAGAGGATTATTATTTGTTGATCAATAATTTCAGTAATAGTAATTCTGGTTTTTCAATTCAGTTTTCAGGACATATTTTTGCTACTAACCCTTATGATGCATTAGATTGTTCAATCATCAATAATTTATTGGGTCCGCCTGTTTCGGCTTGTGAAGGTGATAGTATAACATTGGATGCAACTACAGCAACTGCGATAGATTACAATTGGCTCGAAGATCAAGGGAGCGGCTTTATGGCCATTTCAGGAGAGCACAATCCTACACTACAAGTAAATTCGACCGGGGTTTACCGAGTAAATGTGATCATGCCTTCCGGCAATAATATAATAAGTGATGTTCAGGTCGCTTTTTCAACCATGCCCATTACTAATGCGATCAATGCTGATGTTTCCTGTTCGGGATCGGCAATGTACGACCTTGCCCAAAAAGATGCGGAGGCATTAGGAGGGCAAAACCCATCGGAATTCATAGTTAGTTATCACACTTCATCGAGCGATGCCACTAACGGGATCAATAGTCTGCCAAAACAGTATTTGATGTTTAGCGCCTCCGAGACTATCTATGTTCGTGTTACATCGATCACCAATCCAATATGTTTTGATGATTCACAAAATTTTCAGCTCACAAATCTAGAAACGCCTACAATGCAATTTGATACCGAGGTATTTATCTGTGCAGATAATTCCGATGTGACAATTGGGGAGATTTCCCCTCCTGATCCAAATTATACTTATCTGTGGGATACCGGTGAGACTACATCAAGTATTGTAGTTTCACAAGCAGGCAGTTATACGGTTACAGCTACCATTACCCAAGCCGGAACAAGCTGCAGTGATTTTAGGACCATCAATGTCACTACATCAACCACGCCCGTAATAACAGATGTTTTGATCGAAGACTTACAAAATAATAATACGGTTACCATTTTAACCAATATAACCGATAATATTGAATATCAGTTGGATGATGGTGTTTTTCAAGATTCAAATGTATTCACCGATGTATTTCCCGGGATGCATACCGTGACCGTAAATGATACCAATGGTTGTGGTGTGGTTACTGAGCAGCTAGTTGTTGTCGGCTTTCCTAAGTTCTTTACGCCTAATGGTGATGGCAATAATGATTTATGGCAAATCGCGGGCATTTCAAACCTTGAGGAACCGGTTATACATATCCATGACCGATATGGTAAATTATTAAAACAACTCAATGGGAATGATGCAGGTTGGGATGGCAATTTCAATGGTAATCCTTTACCATCCTCCGATTATTGGTTCAAACTTACCTATAAGGATTCGAATGGTCTCAGAAACACTGCCAAATACGTGAACAGTCATTTCTCACTTCGAAGATAAATGCTGATTACAGCTATATATGGGATGCACTTTATCGATTAACTGCATAAAATCCCGATAAAATATAATAAAATAATAGTGGTTGAGTTATACTATTTATTAGTAGTATAATGTTAGCCCCATATCCTATGCGAACACTTATTAGCGTTGTTTGTTGTTTTATCTTGTCTCATACAGGAATAAATGCCCAAAACTCCCCTGATTGTCGAAGTGCTATACCCGTTTGTGCTGATGGGCAGCCTATTATGCCGTTGGTTGATGGCGGTGGTGATATCGATGATTTTGACCCTGATGTTGTTCGGCAAAGTGGATGTTTAGAGAAAGGTAGCGTAAGTTCTGCCAATATTGAAAATAACACCTCATGGTTTGTTTTCAGAGCTGGGACAGGAGGTCAAGTAGGTTTTGATATTGAAGCATTGCCCGTTGGTGGCGTTGGTACTGTAACGGCTGAATGGGATTTTGCGGTTTATGGTCCTTATGATCAGACCAGTGGCCAAAATTTCTGCACGATTATTGGCGATGGTACCTCTATACCCATACGATGTAATTATGAAGTGAATAATACCAATTTTACGGGTATAGGCGTGAATCCGGAAAACGGGGTTGCAGGAGGTCCCTTTGTGAAAGGTAGCCAGAATACCTATGATGAATGGCTTGATGTACTCCCTGGAGAGATTTACTATATTCTTGTCAATAACTTCAATACCAATTTCAATGGTGATGCTGAACAGTTTTCTTTGACCTTTACCGGAAGTTCAGTTGAAGCAGATCAAGATACGGCATTGGACTGTACTTTACGCGACGAGTTTTTAGGATTGGATATTATTGCCTGCGAAGGTGATCCCGATATTACCTTAAGCGCATTGAATTCTCCAGCAGGTGCCGATATCGGTAATGTTGCATGGACGGTTGACTATGATGATGACGGTACCATTGATGATACATTAACGGGTTCCGGTCCCTTTGGAGCTGAACTTGTTGTGGCCAGCCCAAATTCAGGGCGTTATTTTGCAGTGATTACGACGGCCTCAGGAACACCGCCCACCGTGGCTGATGTTGGGGGTATTTTGATAACTTTCTATGGTATTCCTGTTCTGGAACCAGGGAATGAAGTCACTATTTTGGATGATTTGGCAGATAGCAATAATGTAGAATTCAATGTAGTGGGTGATGGTAATTATGAATATGCCATAAATGGCGGTGAATTTCAGGATGATCCCGTTTTCATTGATGTTCCTCCCGGTGTTAATTCCGTTATTGTAAACGATAAGAACGGCTGTGGAACCACCGAACCTATTGATTTTTTAGTAGTTGGTTATCCCAAATTCTTTACGCCCAATACCGATGGCTTTCATGACTTTTGGAACATCCTGGGTATTGAGACCCTTACAGATCCAGTGGTTCATATTTTTGACCGTTATGGTAAACTGTTAAAGCAATTGGATGCCACTACAATAGGATGGGATGGCACTTTTAATGGCAAGCCCATGCCCTCTTCGGATTATTGGTTCAAAATGGAATATTCAAGGGATGAGGAAGGGATGCTGGTCGCAAAGACCCTACGTACCCATTTTACCTTAAAAAGATAAAAAAAAGCCCGGACAGCACTGACCGGGCTTTTTTGTTTTGTAATAACTTTCCACTTAGAAATTCAAAGTATAGCTCAACGTTACATTGGTGTTTGTTCTATTGATAAGGGCAGGTGTGGTAACCCCTGTATCAAACAATTGCATATTATAATCTTGCTCTATTCTATTGATGGCAAAGTCTAAACGGCTTCCACCGAAATTGTATCCAATACCTCCAGAATAGCTATTCAAATCCCCAATAATATTGCCGTCGGAATATGGGCTCTGTTCAAAACGGTAGCCACCGCGTAGACTAACTT
Organism: Maribacter sp.; assembly: GCA_018679695.1. Taxonomy (GTDB): domain Bacteria; phylum Bacteroidota; class Bacteroidia; order Flavobacteriales; family Flavobacteriaceae; genus Maribacter_A. The sequence goes on along the minus strand of JAHHKH010000436.1, from coordinate 4,358 downwards.
GGTCTATTCTATATTCCCCTCCCAGTTTAAAGGTAGAAACGGTGCCAAGATTATTGGCTATTTCTGAATTAACGGAAGAAAAACTTGAATCACTTGTAGGTCTTAATTCAGCCTGCGACATATCCTGATAGCTATAATCAAAACTTAATAGGCCGTCTTTGCCAAAAACCATGGCCAGACTCCCCGTTAACTTGGCCGGTGTTTTTATGGTATACTCCTCAAACAGATTTACAATACCGAAATTGATAAAATCGATATCATCATCCGCTAGGTCAGAATTTATGCGCTGTGATAGGTCATCGGTTAAACGATACCAGGTGGGCGATTGGTAACTACCTCCTAATCTTACATTCTGGTTCAACTTGGCAATGGCACCAAGGCTAAACGAGAATCCCGAACCTTCAGTATGCAGAAAATTGTCAAAATTGGTAAATTGTATGGGTGAACTTGATTCATAACCACTTTCCCTCAATTCATCGATCTGGTCATAAAATATGGTATGAAAGTTCAATGATGCCCCTAAATAAAGATTGTCTTGGTATTGTGAGGCCATATTCAAGGTAAACTTGCCATTATAGCCATTTGTAAATCTATTAAATACTTGGTTTACAGTATTATAGGCAGCATTGCTATTATACACGGTAGTAGCGTCATCCAAATCTTCTGGATCGATTATCCCCCCGTAATATCCTAAAAATGCCTGCTGGTCACCAAAACCTTGACTAGCGCCAATATCAAGATATCCTTCTTCTATGAATTCACTATCTTGAAGTAGTATGGACCCAAAGGGCACGCCCTGGGCAAAATTCAGGAAATAATTATCTATTCCTTGATCACTGTTTCCGGATACAACAAATTCATCATCAAAGTTCTGGACCACATCGTAGTTAAACGCAATCGCAAGTTTTTTCCATTCGGAGTCCCCCTTACTTTTAAACACAAATGCACCACCAATTTGGTTTAAATCAACATCATGGGTTTTAATGCCAGACCTTGATCCAAAATAGTTGGCGTTGTTGTCCATTCCGTAATGCGTTCCCGAAAATGTGAGGATGCTATTGTTAAAAACCGCCGACCCCGCTGGGTTGATATTAAGTGCGGATAAATCTCCTCCTAAGGCCCCAAAAGCGCCTCCCATGGCTTGAAAACGTGCTGTTCCTTGAAGGTTTTCATGGCTGTAACGTAGTACGTCATTAATATTTTGGGCACTTGAAATTGTGCATGCCAAAATCACGATGAAAGTCAAATATCTTTTCATTTTAATTTTTTTTAATGTCTTTATTGAATTATGCTCGAATCAATTGCTACGTCCACCACTTCTGCCTGAAGACCTACCCCCAGAAGAAGACCTGCCACCAGATGAAGACCTGCCGCCCGAAGAAGATCTGCCAGCGGATGATGATCTTGAAGATCCGCCTGAACTCCGATAGCTGCCACCTGAGCTTCTTGAGCTTCTTCCAGAACTTCGGTAACTTCCACTACTTCTTGTTCCTGAACTTCTACTACCCGATCTATAACTACTGCTTCTTGGTGCTGAACTCCTAGCACTACTGCCTGAACCTCTGTACGTACTACCACTTCGGGTACGACTTCCTGAACTTCTATAGGTAGAACTTCTGGGTACTGTAGATCTTGTGGTACTACGCGTACCAGAACCGCTTCTATAAGTACTACTTCTCGGACTGCTGCTACGATAGTATTGGTTATTTCTGGATGAGCTATTATATCTAGGGGTTGCCCTAGTACTTCTGCTAGTTCGGTATGCCCTATTTTGGTCAACACCCACTGTTCTGCGCGCAGTGGAATTGCTTCGGTATGTGTTTGACCTTCGCGTACTGCTATTGCTGCGTACCCCAGTTGTTCTTGAGGTTGCGCTATTGCTCCTGTATCTTGGTGAAGTACCTCTGGTATTTACATTGGATCTTCCTCTTAAATTTCTTGCAGAGCTATTGCTGGCGATACCATTCCTATTGTAATATCCGCGGCGTCCTGCATTGTAGCCATATCTGTAATTGTTGTAAAAACCGCGATTCCAACCCCAGTTGTTCCAACCCCAGTTGTTCCAGCCCCAGCCAAAGCCACCGCCCCAGCCCCAATTGTTCCATCGGTTCCATCCCCATGGGTTGTTCCAACCCCAGCCAAAGCCACCGCCCCAGCCCCAATTGTTCCATCGGTTCCATCTCCATGGGTTGTTCCAACCCCATCCATAGTATCCACCATATCCCCAGTTGTTCCAAAGCCATGGGTCACTCCAGCCCCAGCCAAAACCAGCGCCCCAGCCCCAATTGTTCCAACCATTATCATAAATGTTTATGTTAATATCGGTGGCGTTATCGCCCCAACCGCCATAGCCTTCATAATCATTATCAGGATTGTAGTATTGGGATAAATCACCTTCTTGTGGGATACTATCATTTTGAGCTTCACTGGCATAGGAATCTATATCAGTGAATACTTCACTATCCAAAATCTCCCCATATTCATCAGCCTTTTGACCAAAGTAGTCGGCATACGGGTCATGTTCTTTTTTCTTTTGGACCCTTTGAGGTGCTCTTTCAACAACTCGAACGTTATCGTCTTCATATATACCATCATTATCGTAGTAAGATGCTTGCTGGTAAGAACCACAGGAAACGACCAAAATGCCGGATATGGCAAGAAGGGCCGCAGTGCGAATTCTTGAGAGGGGTAGAGAATGTATCATCGTTTCGAATTTTATTGTTGAACATGTTAAAAATAGTTAGTTTTACCGTTCTATTTTGATAACATTAACACAAGTTTTGTGCCAAACTAAGCATAATGGGTAAAAATTTGACTAGGAGAAGTGAGGATTATTCCAAATGGTACAACGAACTCGTTGTAAAGGCCGATTTAGCTGAAAACTCGGGGGTTCGCGGGTGTATGGTCATCAAGCCGTACGGATTCGCTATTTGGGAAAAAATGCAGGCCGGACTGGATAAAATGTTCAAGGAAACAGGCCATGAAAATGCATATTTCCCGTTGTTCATTCCAAAGTCGTATCTAAGTAAAGAGGCCAGTCATGTAGCGGGGTTTGCCAAGGAGTGTGCAGTAGTCACCCATTATCGATTGAAAAATGCCGATGATGGTAGTGGAATTATTGTAGATCCTGAGGCGAAATTGGAAGAGGAATTAATTGTAAGACCCACTTCGGAAACCATAATCTGGGATACCTTTAGAAAATGGATTCAGTCGTACCGGGATTTACCCTTGTTGATCAATCAATGGGCGAATGTGGTCCGATGGGAAATGCGAACGCGCTTATTCCTGCGTACTGCAGAATTTTTATGGCAAGAAGGTCATACCGCCCATGCTACTAAAAAAGAGGCCATTGATGAGGCAGAAATGATCATGCACCTGTATGCCGATTTTGCCGAAAACCAAATGGCAATGCCTGTAATAAAGGGAATAAAAACAGAAAGTGAACGTTTTGCCGGTGCGGTCGAGACCTATTGTATCGAGGCCCTAATGCAAGATGGTAAAGCCTTGCAAGCAGGAACATCACACTTTTTAGGACAGAATTTCGCCAAGGCCTTTGATGTTAAGTTCGCTTCCAAGGAAGGCAAACAGGAACATGTGTGGGCAACTTCTTGGGGCGTTTCAACCCGTTTGATGGGGGCTTTGATTATGACCCATAGTGATGATAATGGGCTGGTATTACCACCTAAACTAGCACCAATTCAAGTAGTTATCGTCCCAATTTATAAAGGTCTTGAGCAGTTGGATGCAATTTCTGAAAAAGTGATTCCATTGGTCAAGGAATTAAGGGCCAAAGGATACACGGTCAAATTTGATAATAGGGATACCCACAAACCTGGATATAAATTCAATGAGTATGAATTGAAAGGGGTTCCAGTCCGTTTGGCCATTGGTCAACGCGATATGGAGAAGGGTACCTTCGAGGTTGCACGACGCGATACGCTTGAAAAGGAAACAATACCCATGGATGAAGTAGTATCCAAAATTGAATTCTTGATGGAAGATATGCAGAAAACTATTTTCTCCAAGGCTTTTGATTACAGACAAGCACATATTACAGAAGTAGATTCTTACGATACCTTTAAAAAAGTACTCGAAGACAAAGGTGGTTTTATTTCTGCCCATTGGGATGGCACCCTAGAAACCGAGGATAGGATAAAAGCGGAAACCAAGGCCACCATACGTTGCATTCCCTTTGAGGCGCAAGCGTCTGCCGGTAGCTGTATGGTAACAGGAAAACCTTCGGTACAGCGGGTCTTATTTGCGAAAGCCTACTAGAAATCCAATGGATCAAGGGGAGCACCTGGTATTCGAGTGTAGTTTATGTCATCGGTTATCAGGCGTAAAGCTTAGATTTAGGA
>JAHHKH010000429.1 GCA_018679695.1 Maribacter sp. | reverse complement strand
TCCATCGTTTATAAAAATCGTATGATTCTTGTTCCTGAATAATATTATAGCCTTCCAGATCAAAACGGGCTGAATATTCCGGTTTCATATTGGGGTCAGGGGGAGTAGTCCTAAAACCACCAAAATCAGCGGGAAAATGCCCATGGAAAACCATTAACGGATACTTGGCTTCAGGATGCTCTTTAAAACCTTTAGGTAATAGTACATGGGCACCCAAATACACATCCCTATCCCAAAATTCAGATAGTTTTTCAGATTTGATTTTTATATGTTTTATCCATTCGGTATCCTCAGGTTCCTCAATGGGAGGAATTACTTGATCCATAACCACCTCAAGGTTCTGAATACCCTTCTCCGTAACTTTAACCTTGACCGGTTTACTATATAAATTACCGGGAGACCTATTCCATTGCTGCCCCTCACCATTATCCATGGGTAACTTGACCGTATGACCTGTAGAAAGATTAAAGGTTTCATATATATGTAATAAGGCCTGTACATTATATTCACCAGCCGGTACTTCGGTTAAACTTGGATAGGGATAACCAAAAACAGCATTGTCAAAGGTTATATTCTCACCAGCATTCATCCCTTCAACGTTCAAACCAAAAATCAACTGGGTATCGAGTCCGTCATTGATCTGAAAACGAGGTTCTTTTTCGTTATTGTCGCTGAACATTAATAATAAACGTCCATCCAATTGTTCCGAACTTACGGCTTCTGCAAAGGAAACGGCGATGCTATTTTTATTCTGGCTGGAGGGATTACAACCGATTAAACAAAGAAGAATGAGATAGTATAGTGAATTGAGTGTTTTCATGTTGAAGGTTGATTTTCAACAAAAGATACTGAATTGCAGGCAATCAATCAAACCATCAATCGGCAGTCAGAAAACAATTCCCGTATTTTTTCGTTATGAAATGGCAGGAACCAGGTAATCAGACCATTAAAAATTAGTGATTATGAAAAAGATACTACTAGTTGGATTACTACTTGCCGGTTTTATCGGTATGGGCAGTTGTGATTATGATGACAGCAATGATATTGATATTATTACACCTAATGACAGTACCGACTCAAAAAGAACAACACAAAAGTTGTAAGGTTCAGTCTTTGTTTCTATGCCTTTCCCTTGCCAATAATGTATTTTTCAATAACATGGCTATGGTCATAGGTCCAACACCACCTGGTACAGGTGTAATAAAGGAAGCTTTTTTGCTTACATTCTCAAAATCAACATCCCCTGTTATATAATACCCTTTAGGCTTTGTTTCATCAGGCACCCGAGTAATACCCACATCGATAATGACAGCATCGTCCTTGACCATCTCGGCTTTCAGGAAATTAGGAACTCCTAAGGCCGAAATAATAATATCTGCCTGAGAGGTTATTTGTGTAATGTTTTTGGTACGACTATGGGTAAGTGTTACCGTTGAGTTTCCCGGAAAACCTTTTCGTCCCATTAATATACTCATGGGGCGACCTACAATATGGCTTCTACCAATAACGACTGTATGTTTACCTTGCGTTTCAACGCCGTAGCGTTCAATTAACTCCAAAATACCAAAAGGAGTAGCCGGAATAAAGGTACTCATATCCAAGGCCATTTTGCCAAAATTCGTAGGGTGGAAACCATCAACATCCTTATCAGGGTCCACGGCCATAATTACTTTTTGGGTATCAATCTGGTCAGGCAAGGGCAATTGTACGATAAACCCATCAATTTCGTCATTTTGATTCAACTCCTCGATCTTTTTCAACAACTCAATTTCAGAAGTGGTATTTGGCAATTGCACTAAGGTAGATTCAAAGCCAACGCGCTCACAAGATCGTACCTTACTACCCACATAGGTAAGGCTCGCACCATCAGTACCTACTATTATTGCTGCCAAGTGTGGAACTTTTTCGCCATTCTCCCTCATCTTTGCGACCTCAGCTGCAATTTCCTCTTTGATTTGATTCGAAATTTTCTTACCGTCAAGTATTTTCATAGGTACGTCTTAGTTGGTTTAAATAGTTAAGGTTGCATTCCTTTCATACCACCCATCATTTGCATCATTTTCTTACCGCCGCCACCTTGCATCATCTTCATCATTTTACTCATCTGATCAAATTGCTTTAAAAGCTGATTCACCTCTTGAATAGTTCTGCCACTACCCATAGCTATCCGCTTTTTACGACTGGCATTTAATTTAGCTGGAGTAGAGCGTTCATCCGGGGTCATGGAGTGTATGATAGCTTCAATATGCTTAAAAGCATCATCGTCAATATCGAGCCCTTTTAAAGCCTTGCCAGCACCTGGAATCATACTCATAAGGTCCTTGATGTTTCCCATTTTCTTTATCTGTTGAATCTGGTTCAGGAAATCATCAAAACCGAACCTGTTCTTGGCGATTTTCTTTTGGATTTTTCGTGCTTCTTCCTCATCAAACTGCTCCTGTGCCCTTTCGACCAATGATATAACATCACCCATGCCAAGGATACGGTCGGCCATTCGGGAAGGATGGAATACATCTATAGCTTCCATCTTTTCACCCGTACCAATAAATTTAATTGGCTTATCGACAACTGATTTTATGGAAATAGCTGCCCCTCCCCTGGTATCGCCATCCAATTTAGTCAGGATGACACCATCAAAGTTCAAGACATCGTTAAAGGCCTTTGCCGTGTTCACCGCGTCCTGACCTGTCATGGAATCTACAACGAATAATGTTTCTTGAGGCTTTATGGCATTATGAATGTTCGAAATCTCGGTCATCATCTTTTCATCCACGGCCAAACGCCCAGCAGTATCTATAATGACCACATTATGTCCGTTTGCTTTTGCGTATGCTACACCGGCTTGAGCTAATGACACTGGATCATTATTCTCCCTATCGGAATAAACCTCAATACCTATTTGGTCTCCAACAACATGCAACTGATCTATGGCCGCGGGACGATATACATCACAGGCAACCAATAAAGGTTTTTTTGATTTCTTGGTCTTTAAGTAGTTGGCCAATTTACCTGAAAAGGTAGTTTTACCAGAACCCTGTAAGCCAGACATCAAAATTATAGAGGGAGAACCCGAAAGATCAATACCCTCTGTTTCCCCACCCATGAGTTGGGTCAGTTCATCCTTTACAATTTTGACCATTAATTGGCCGGGCTGCAAAGTGGTCAATACGTTCTGACCTAAGGCCTTTTCCTTTACCCTATTGGTAAATTCCTTGGCTATTTTAAAATTGACATCGGCATCCAATAAAGCCCTACGGACTTCCTTGGTTGTTTCGGCAACATTGATTTCTGTGATCTGACCATGTCCTTTGAGTACATGGAGTGCTTTATCTAGCTTTTCGCTTAAATTATCAAACATAGAATTGCATTATTATCAGGGTCTGCAAAGTAAAGAAATATAGTGCCCAATGGCAAGCGGGTGTTCATAAGAAATACAGAATGTTCAGGATAGCCAACAAAGCATTTAAACCAGTTGCCATTTTCAAATAATTCAAAATGCATTTGAATTGCATCACAAAATTGAAAACAAAAAAAAGCACCCATTCAAAATGGATGCTCTTCCTGGGGTTGTGGGGCAAAAAAGGATCAATTTTTCTCGAAGGTCAAATAATCGGTATTTCCGTCACCTCCGCTTACATCTTTTAATTCAATTAGTGTGGATGAGTATTTTACAATTTCCCAATCATCTGCCAATTCCTCGAAAATATCGGGAGATGTAAAGAAGATATTGAAATCGATGTCATCATCACTACTATCGTCATTACTATTATCTGAATTGGTTATCGACCATGCTCCAGATACCGAGGTATTTCCATCGGTAGCACCTAGGGTGCCATCTGAATTGAATGTGAAACTGAAACCCGCATAATCATTGGTCTCATCAATATCATCATCCGAATAAACACTAATTCTCCAATCACCAGATTCTACCGCGGCCTTTATTTGGTCCATATCGGCAGCTGTAATCTTTTCATCAACATTCGATTCGTCCTTACTACAGGAATAATTGGATCCCAGACTTAGTAAGGCAATTGTCATAATTACTAATACTCGTTTCATAGGTAGGGTTTTGGGTTAATATTAAAGTAATAACCCCGAGGCACAAATATGCCTCGGGATTATCATACATTTATTTCTTTTCAAAGACCAATGTTTTTACATCATCGGTTGTACCGGCATAGTCACTATAATTTTTCAACTCTATTCGATCTGATTCAATAGATATGATTTTCCAATCATCGGTTAATTCAACCAATGGCTCTTGGTCACCAAAGTTTAGATATACTTTTAAATAACCCTCGCTATTTCGCAAAACTCTCCAGCTTCCTGGATAAGATGGTCCGGTTTCACCCAAGGTGGCCGTAGCCATATGTTCTGGATCAAAGGAAAAAGTAAATCCTTCCAAATTGTTAGTAATATCGGTACCATCAGCATTCATTAATGCAGCCATCCAATCACCGCCCATCATGATGTTTCTAATTTCAGGTACATCACCATCATCGTTACCTTCACAATCTCTTTGCAATACTAATTCGTAATCGATTTCAGGTACCTCAAATTTTAATCTATCATTTCTAAGCTCGCTTAAAGGCCACTCAAAGCTTACGCCAGGTTCGTCACCCATGGTAATTGCCATAACCAATCTTCCTTGCTCGTTGACGGCAATTTCCCAACTACCTTCAGAAACATAATCACCATTACTTAGAGTCACTACACCTTCTGGCATGAACTTGAATTCAAAACCGATAAGCCTCTTGATTTCTTCTCCCTGGTTATATACCTTTTTGATTATCCAACTACACTCTTTTAAAATTTCCCTCAAGGTATTTGGATCATCATTGATGACATCACAACCCATATGCATGATTATTCTGTTACCGTCACCAGCATGTAACTTGATCTTACCTTCACCGATCTCGTAAACATACCATTCCAAAGTGAAGTCAACCAATTCATCAAACTCGAGTTTTAGTAATACTTTATGCTCAGCAACTCTGGTAGACCAGGTTCCATTCAACATATTACCTTCCCTGTCAAATATTTTAACAGCACCATCTTCAGTGAAATTCATCACATAATCAATGTACTGATCGGTCTGCAATTGGTTTTCCCTTTTCACCTCATGAATCAACCATGGGCACTCAACCAAATAGTTTTCCAATCGCTCTTGTGTAAAATCATCATCATTATAATCATTATCATCGTCCTCATCACATAATTCCTTCGCATTTTCAATGGCATTGGCCAATTCAGCGTTTGAATTAACAACCATTGTTGTACCATCATAAAGCTTAAGTGTAACTGGAAAATCCACTCCGATCAAATCATTCTCGTCAAGACCAGCGAAGAAGCGTCGCATATCCTTATCGCTTTCAACAGTAATATTACCGGTTTCCTCATTATTAAGGTCAAAAGTGTACAGTGTAATCGGATACACAAAGTCAATACACTCAATATCATCATCATCGCCACCTTCCTTGCAATCTTGTGCAAGTTCACGTAAATCATCTATACCGTTTATGGTAATCTCAGCATAATCGGCCAATGTAATTGTTATAGGGAAGATAATATCCAAAATATCATCATCCTCTTCCAAGGCATCGAATATTTCTTCTATGGCATCAAGATCTTGAACTTCATTAATGGTTAATTCAACACCATTGACTTTTACCGAATATGGAAATTTGATATTGAAACAACTAGACTCATCAACGATATTATCGAAAGAACCATCGTTGGAACTTGTACCTTCAATTAATTTTGCTGTATTGGAAGTAGCTGAGATTGCTTCCTGCTCAACACCCTCTTCGGGTAACGGTTCAAATTCCTCTTGACAAGAAGTAAATGTAAGCGCTAAAACCAGTAGGCTTGAGTAAAATGCGTAATTAAAAAACTTTTTCATAACGATTTGGATTTTTTTGTTCGTATGACCATAAAACAACCAACTTTAAAAATACCCTACCCTATTATTTCATTTTTTTCAAATATCTTTGATAAAAACCAACTAATTGAACACCAATAAAAAGGATAACGTATGCGAAGAAGAGGTTTACAGCAATCTCTTCAGGGCTAATTCCAAAACGGTTTTTAACTACATATATTATAAATTCGGTAATGAGGAAAAGGCTTATGATGCCGTGCAAGAGGCATTTGTTAAACTTTGGGAGAATTGTGCCAAGGTTGCCCCCGAAAAGGCCAAAGCCTATGTTTATACAATTGCCAATAACCTATACCTTAATGTTATTAAGGCCGAGAAAGTTCGTCTAAAGCATGCCGATAAGGTAAATAATACAAATTATGAGTCCCCGGAATACTTAATGGAAGAAAATGAATTCAAGGAAAAGTTGGATAGTGCCTTGGATGCATTACCTGAAAACCAGCGTACCACTTTTTTACTGAATCGGATTGATGGAAAGAAGTATGCAGAGATTGCCGAGATGGAAGGGGTTAGTGTAAAGGCGATCGAAAAACGAATGCATTTGGCATTGAAAACACTACGGGAGCAAATTGACGGGATATAAGGGTAACTGATGGTGGTTAGCACTTATGCTTTAATGATAACCTAGTGTGGAATTAAAAATAATCTTAAATCACTATCGACAAAACATAAATAACTATAAACCAAAAAAAAGTAGGGTTTTTTTATTTTGGATTGTTATTAAGATATAAAGCTAGAAATCATGCAAGAAAATTACTTGGCAAAATGGCTCAACAATGAACTCACTGAGGCTGAGCTCGCAGAATTCAAAAAATCTGACGAGTATGCGTCCTATCAGCGAATTCTAGAGGCCTCCAGTACTTTGGAAGCACCTAGTTTCAATGTGGAAAGTGCGCTTGAGGCAGTAAAAAACAGGCGAACATTACAAGAATCGAAAGTGGTACAATTAAAACCATTCAAAAGATTCTTGAGGGTAGCTGCCGCCGTTATCATCATCATGGTCGGTTCTTATTTTTATTTGAACACCTTGAACGATACTATTTCTACTCAATATGCAGAAAATAAGGAGGTAGTTCTGCCGGATTCCTCGGAAATACTTTTAAATGCCGATTCTGAAATTTCATATAGTGCAAAAAAATGGGATAAGGAAAGAAATATAAACTTAGATGGCGAGGCATTTTTCAAGGTAGCCAAAGGCAAACGTTTCACCGTTTCTACCGACCACGGAACCGTAGCTGTTTTAGGGACCCAATTCAACGTTGAAAATAGGAAGGGTTTTTTCGAAGTTACCTGTTTTGAAGGATTGGTAAGTGTAACTTTTAATAATAAGGAAACAAAACTTCCTGCCGGAACATCTTTTATGGTTATTGAGGGGGAAGTGATTGAAACTGAAAAACCGAATACCACAACTCCCTCTTGGATGAACAATGAAAGTACTTTTAGGAGCATCCCGTTAAAATATGTTTTGGATGAGTTCCAGAGACAACACAATGTTCAGGTTGAAACCCGGAATGTTGATATTAATAAATTATTTACCGGCACTTTTAGCAACACAAATGCAGATTTAGCGTTAAAGAGTATTAGTGTACCTTCTCAAATAAAGTATAGATTAGAAGGGAATAAAGTGTTGTTCTATGCCGAAAACGCACCTTAAACACCTTTTATTTATTTGCACCTTCTTACTGTTATTGTTCTCCTCTCAAAAGACAATAGCCCAGGACGGGAATGCGGTGACTAGGAATATCATCCAATTTTTGCAAAGTCTTGAAGTCGAATATGATATCAAATTCTCTTATGTCGATGAGGATATTTCGCATCTAAAGATAAACGTTCCCCAGACCCAAGGCCTAGAAGAGATTCTCCACGAGATTGGTGAGCAGACCCAATTGAAAATCCAAAGATTAAACGAGCGTTATTACACAATTGCAAAAAGCACCACAGTTGATATTTGTGCTATCGTTCTGGATAATTATAAAGAAAACACCGTTACGGGCTCTTCCGTTGAAGTATTGGGTAGTGATATTGCCATAGTTACTGATATTGACGGCCATTTCATATTGGAAAATATTCCAAGAAAATCGATTATCCAGATAAAACACCTAGGGTTTAAACCTATGTTCATTTCGGCCGAGGAATTAACACATCGCCATCCATGCAAGACTTTGCTACTGGATCTAACCTACGAACAACTTGATGAGGTAATTGTATATCAATTTTTAACTACAGGCCTCAACAAACAGCTCGATGCCAGTTTTCAGCTGACCCCTGAGGATTTTGGAATTCTACCTGGATTAATAGAACCTGATGTACTACAGACCATACAGGCACTTCCCGGAATTAAAAGTATAGATGAAACAGTTTCCAATATCAATATTCGTGGTGGCACGAATGATCAAAACCTCATTCTTTGGGACGGTATTAAAATGTACCAGTCCGGCCACTTTTTCGGTCTTATTTCTGCCTTCAACCCCTATTTGACCGAAAAAGTTACCCTCATAAACAATGGGACCAATGCCGAGTATGGAGATGGGGTTAGCGGGGTTCTTGACATAGAAACCAAAAACGAAATTGCCGATGATTTTTTTGGAGGCGCAGGCTTTAATTTGATCAATGGCGATTTATATGGGCAAGTTCCGGTTGCAAACAATGCAGCGTTTCAATTTTCAGCCCGAAGATCTTTGACCGATTTCTTTAATACGCCGACCTACGATGAATTTTTCAATCGCGCATTTCAAGACAGTCAGATTAAAGGTGGTACAGGTCAGACCGATGATATCAAAAGAACCGAAAATTTTTATTTCTATGATTTTACCGGCAAGATTTTGTATGATTTGAATCCTGACCATAAAATACGGGTCAGTTTTATCAATATCAATAACAATCTTGACTATACTGAACAGAACCTTACTTCTTTACGGGAAACCCAAAGCCGATTGAACCAAACGAATCTTTCTTTTGGAGGAAGTTTGGAAAGCAATTGGAGTGATGTTTTCACCACAAAAATCAATGCCTATTACACGCGTTACGATCTTCAATCAGAGAATACGACCATTAATACCCCTCAAATTCTTTCCCAAGAAAACGAGGTCATTGAAACAGCCTTGAATTTGAATACTCGATATCAACTCAGCGAAGCCTTACACTGGTCCAATGGTTATCAATTAAAGGAAACTGGTGTTCTCAATTTTTCTGAAGTTACCCAACCCCCTTATAGCAATAATATAAAAGGGGTCTTGAGAACGCATTCACTCTTTTCGGAGTTGGAATATAATTCGCCCAATGAAAAACTATATGCCCGGCTAGGGGCACGAATGAACGCTATTCAGAACCTTGATACTTTCGGCAAATATATACTTGAACCCCGACTCAATGTCAACTATGAATTGCTGCAGGATTTTAATATGGAAGTGCGAGGCGAGTTCAAAAACCAGACGACCCATCAAGTCGTTGATTTGGAACAGAATTTCCTGGGTATTGAAAAAAGAAGATGGTATATCGCAGACCCGGACAATGATTTGGTACCCCTGCCCATTACCACAAGCAAACAAGGTTCTTTTGGTCTAAATTATGACCACCACCGGCTTTATGTAGGGATTGAAGGGTTTTATAAGGAAGTAGAGGGTATTAGTGCTCGAACACAGGGCTTTCAGAGTGAAGGACAGTTCAATGAGGAACTTGGAAATTATACCGTCAAAGGGATAGAGTTTTTAATCAATAAAAAAACTGCTGATTACAGTGCGTGGATCAGCTACACCTACAACATTAATAATTACACTTTTGAGGATGTTGTTCCCATGACATTTCCCAATAATCTGGATGTTCGACATACAGCCACTTTCGCAGGCAATTACAACTACGGTAATTTTAAAATTGGCGTAGGCTTGAACTATAGAACTGGAAAACCCTACACAAAACCAGATGTGAATAATCCGGTTGATACAAATTTCTTTCCTAGTAGGATTAACTTTCAAGAACCAAATAGCAGTCGATTACCTGAATATCTTAGAATCGATGCCTCTGCCATTTATAATTTCGATATATCATCCAGGGTCAAAGCTACCCTTGGTGCATCGGTTTTGAATTTTACCAATCGGAAAAATATACTCAATACGTATCATAGACTTAATGACAATGACGAGATTGAAACCGTGGAAAGTGTCTCTTTGGGACTAACCCCAAATTTTAGTTTTCGAATAAAATTTTAATGATGTTTAAGGTTTGCCATGACCAATACATGCGGAAAGGTTATCGCTGCCAAAAAATACAGCAAAATTGATATGAAAAACTGGTGGTCACTACCAAAGAAAACGAACAATAACCCTAGACCAAGAACTGAGACCAACCAATACAACCAAGAGGATCTAAGGTATGTTCTGAATGTGCTTTTGGATGCATCACCATATAAATATTTCATTTGATCAACTAGCGAGGGTATGCTATGCCATAGAATAAAGTAAATACAGAAACCCCATAGTAATGAGGCGGTATTGAATATTATAAAGAATATCAAAATATAAAAAAGCTCTTCATATATTTTAACATTAAGTTGTTTGGTATACCAAAAGTAAAAAAGGCTCACCACAAAAATCAAGGCAGATACAGCCAGTACTGCCTCAAATAGCTGTTTATTTAAAACCAATGAGCTCACTTCTTCAATAATTAGACCGACTTCGTTTACTCTTATCAAAAATATCATGAACAAAATAACCAAACCATAACTTAGGTACATAACCGAAGGACCTAAACCCGATTTCATCATTTTGTTGCCAAAATGTTGTTCCCCGAAATGATAGCCGCTTAGTAAAATAAATAATAACAGGGCTAAAGGTGGGTAAAGCACAAAGACTAGCAGTATTGCCAAAACGGTTAAAATGTAATAGAGGAGTATTTTTTTAAAACCCGGTTTATCAGCGCTATCTTTTTTTGATTTTACAATGAGCGTGATATCATTTGCTCCATGAAGTATACCAAAAGTCAAAATCAGACTATAAGCCATGTAAGACTGAACAACATCGGGAAAAGTAGTCGAAAGCCACAAACAAAAGAAAGTGGCAACTATAATCCAGCTTTTCATTTTAGGATTTTAAATTATTTTGTTTAAAGATATAAAAAATTAATTAAACATTATTTAACAAATTTATGTTTAACTTTTATTACATTTGTTTCAACAAAATTTTTAATTAAAATCTTTTCATATGAAAACGTTCTTACTAAACATGCCTCTTTTGGCCGATGTTTCAAAAATCGCTACTGACGATTATGTAGGCTTTACCTTCTTCGTAGGATGTATGGCTATGATGGCAGCTTCTGCCTTCTTCTTTTTATCAATGAACGACTTTGATAAAAAATGGAAAACGTCAATCTTGGTATCAGGATTGATTACTTTTATTGCCGCTGTACACTACTGGTACATGCGTGATTATTGGGCTGGTGTTGGGGAATCCCCTACATTCTTTCGCTATGTCGACTGGATTTTGACTGTGCCATTAATGTGCGTCGAGTTTTACCTTATCTTAAAAGTTGCCGGTGCAAAGAAATCTCTTATGTGGAAATTAATCCTGGCCTCTGTAATTATGTTGGTCACAGGATACTTTGGTGAGGCTGTGTACACTACCGGAAGTGGTCCTGCTGTTTGGGGTCTTATCTCCGGTTTGGCTTATTTCTACATTGTATATGAAATTTGGTTGGGAAGCGCGAAAAAACTTGCCCAAGAAGCCGGTGGAGCTGTATTGACCGCACACAAAACTTTATGTTGGTTCGTACTAGTAGGATGGGCAATATATCCCATTGGCTATATGGCAGGAACAACGGGTTGGTATGATGGTATCTTTGAAGGTTTAAATATGGACGTTATCTACAATATTGGTGACGCGATTAACAAAATAGGATTTGGCTTAGTAGTTTACGGAGCCGCTGTGGCTTCTAGAGTCAAAGCTTAATCCTATAACTTTATTTAGTTGGTTGTATAAAAGCTTGGGCATATGCCCGGGCTTTTTTCATTACATCCTTTCGGGAACCTCTATTCCCAATAAACTAAAAGCGGATTGTATGACCTCACCAACTTTTTTCGAAAGTTGTACCCTTAAAATTTTCTTATGTTCATTCGTTTCACCCAAAATTGAAACCTGTTGATAGAAAGAATTGAATTCCTTGACCAAATCATAGGTGTAATTGGCAATCAATGCAGGACTGTAATACCCAGCTGCCAGTTGAATGGTCTCGGGAAATAATTGAACTTGTTTTAAAAGCTCTTTTTCCTTTATATGTAGCTCTTCAACTTCACTTAGGGTAACCTGCTTATTATAATTGAATTTAGCCTTTCGTAAGATAGACTGTATCCTGGCATAGGTGTACTGAATAAATGGTCCTGTATTCCCCTGGAAATCAACAGACTCTTCAGGATTGAACAAAATCCGTTTTTTGGGATCTACCTTTAAAATATAATATTTTAAGGCCCCAAGACCGATCATTTTATACAACGCTTGCTTTTCAACCTCCGAATAATCCTCCAACTTCCCCAGCTCTTGTGAAATTGTTGCGGCAGTCTGAGTCATTTCATCAATGAGATCATCCGCATCTACAACCGTACCCTCCCTACTTTTCATCTTACCGCTGGGAAGATCAACCATGCCGTAGCTTAAATGATGTAAGCTTTCAGCCCACGAAAATCCAAGTTTTTTCAATATCAAGAAAAGCACCTTAAAATGATAATCCTGCTCATTGCCAACCGTATAAACCATACCGGTAATATCAGGATAATCCCTGACCCTTTGTATGGCGGTACCTATATCTTGGGTCATATAAACTGCCGTTCCATCTGAGCGCAATACAATTTTTTCGTCAAGACCGTCTTCCGTAAGATCTATCCAAACGCTACCATCCTTCTTTTTGTAGAACACCCCTTTCTCCAAACCATGCGAAACCACATCCTTTCCTAGTAAATAAGTGTCACTCTCATAATAAAGTTGGTCAAAATCAACACCAAGGTTTTTATAGGTTTCATTAAAACCACTATAGACCCAGCCATTCATCTTTCTCCACAGACCAACAACTTCTTCATCGCCTGCCTCCCATTTTCTTAGCATATTTTGAGCTTCCACTAAAATCGGTGCATCTTTTTCGGCTATTTCCCTTTCAATTCCATCAGCGACCATTTGGGCGATCTCAGCCTTATAGGCTTTATCAAAAGCCACATAGTAGTTC
>JAHHKH010000422.1 GCA_018679695.1 Maribacter sp. | reverse complement strand
GATTAAGGGGGCAACTGCAATCACGGGGTATTTGACAGAAATAATTCAGAAAAAGAATGATAAAAATTACACTGATGCGCATTCAATATCAACTATACATAGGATTACTATTAATCCTGCTTTTAAACAGTTGTACCGGGGAATCCAAGGAAATCTCAAATACATGGACGGCCTATAAAGCCGATGCGAAAGCATCAAGCTACTCCCCATTAGATCAGATCAATGTTTCCAATGTGGGCCAATTACAGAACGTTTGGACATTTCATGCCAATGATGTCCCTAATGGGGAAGAACCTGCGGCATCGAGTCAGTCCAATCCTATTATAATTGATGGGGTCATGTATGCGAATTCAAGGAATCAAACCGTATATGCCATCAATGCCATAACAGGTGAGCAAGTTTGGAAATACGAGGCCTTGGAAGAAGGCGAACCTAGTGCCGCCAGTAGAGGCGTGACCTTTTGGGAGGATGGCGACGATAAACGGATCCTCTACTCCGCAGGTAATAATTTATTGGCCATCAATGCGAAGACGGGCGAACTCGTTCCCACATTTGGCGAAAATGGAAAAGTGAACCTGAATGTCGGAGTGCGCGATAACCCGGAAGAAATTTCGGTAACGTTGACGACCCCTGGCAGTATATTCAAAGACCTCGTTATTATTGGTTCACGACTGCCCGATTTTTACGGAGCGCCCCCAGGGTACGTTCGTGCCTACAATGTAAAGACCGGGGAATTGGTGTGGACGTTCCATACGATTCCACATCCGGGCGAACCTGGCTATGAAACATGGCCTCCGGACGCTTACAAATATGCTGGTGGAGTTAACTGTTGGGCAGGGATGGCTATTGATACGGAAAAAGGCGTGGTCTTTTTGGCGTTGGGTTCCCCTTCCTACGATTTTTACGGGGCCGACCGAATAGGTGCCAACCTTTATGGCAATTGTGTTCTGGCGTTGGATGCCGCCACAGGTGCCTATAAATGGCATTTTCAGACCGTACACCATGATATTTGGGATTATGATCTGCCCGCACCCCCTACTTTAGTAACCCTTCAAAAAGATGGTAAGGAAATTGAAGCGGTGACTCAGACCACCAAGCAAGGCTTTGTTTTTATACTGGATCGCGAAACCGGCGAATCCCTTTATCCTGTGGAAGAACACAGAGTTCCGGAATCGAATCTTCCGGGGGAAGTGGCTTTTGAGACACAACCTTTTCCAGTAAAACCAAAACCTTTCGTAAAACAGCTTATAACCGAAGATGACCTGAACCATTATTCCGACGCCGACCATGATTCCATTTTAAAAACGTTTCGATCGGTGCGTTATGAAGGATTGTTTACCCCGCCTGATTTAAAGGGAACAATATCCTTACCGGCCACCAGAGGGGGAGCCAATTGGGGGGGTTCTGCCTATGACCCGGATACCGGTTACCTGTATATCCGGGGAAATAATCTACCTGAAATCCAGACCATCGTAGATGCCGACGAACATTTCAAGGCCCAGAACAATACCCGTTTTGAACTGGGTCGGGTTACCTATGAAAAACATTGTGTGGCCTGTCATGGTGCGGATAAGAAGGGAGCGATGGAAGATGTACCTTCTTTGGTCGATTTAATGAATCGATTGTCCGAAAATGAAACCCTATTGAAAATCCAGCAAGGTGGTGGTAAAATGCCCGGGTATAAAGGAGTGATTACTGCGCAGGAAGAAAGAGGGATCATTGCTTTTCTATTTGATGTGAAAGATGCCACGATCGATGCCCCACAAATAACAGATGGGGAGGAAAAACCGACGAGGTTTATGAACATTACGCCGTACAGAACATGGAGCGACCCTAGTGGCAACCCGGCAATGAAAGCCCCGTGGAACACCTTGAACGCATTAAATCTTAATACAGGGGAATACGATTGGCAAATACCTTTGGGGAATGATGAAGAATTGCAGAATGAAGGCGAACCCGATACAGGATTGTTGGCGCGCTCTGGACCAATGGTTACAGCAGGAGGACTTGTTTTCATAAGTGGTGCAGCCGATAAAAAACTATGGGCGATTGACAAAAAATCTGGAAAGATGGTTTGGGAAACGGAATTGCCCGCTGCCAACAATGCGAACGTATGTTCGTACGCTGTAGACGGAAAACAGTATGTTGCGCTTTCGGTAGGAGGTACGGAAGAAAACCCTTCGGGGTCGATTTTGGCTTTTGCGTTACCATAAAATTCCGTTTAGGAAAAGAATATTGCCTATCATTAAGGCTTAAAATATAACACACAAGTATGAAAAATTCTTTAATATGGCCGATGGTGCTACTACTCATATTTTCCATCGGAAATTTCATTTCGGTTAGCGCCCAAGGCTATAAAGACCTTAAAACCGATAAACAGCCATTACTATTAGAGGCTCAAGGAAGTTTTTATGTCGGTGGTGAGAAAGTGAGTCAAACCTTCGACGAGTTGGGTAGCTTTGGACCAGGTACTACTATTATGGTAAATCAGATGTATGTAAAATACATGATACCAGCCTCTGAAGTAAAGAAG
>JAHHKH010000421.1 GCA_018679695.1 Maribacter sp. | reverse complement strand
TCTTGCCAAGAACTTTTTCAATGCGTTTGGAAGACTTCAAAACTAGGTATACAAATATAATGTTTACTATTATTGCAATTATAATGTTTTCTACATGAAATTCTGCCCTTAGCGACAATAATGAGGTCATGGTTCCGGCTCCTGCTATTAAGGGGAAGGCGATGGGAACGACTGAAGCACTTTCTGGGGCTTCTTCTTTGTAAAGGGTAATCCCCAATATCATTTCAATAGCTAAAAAGAATAGTACAAAAGCACCCGCGACTGCAAATGAATACACATCAATCCCTATTAATTTCAAAATCTTTTCCCCGATAAATAGAAAGGCCACCATGATAATAGCAGCTACTATCGAAGCTTTTTCAGATTGAATGTGACCAACCTTGCTCCTCAATCCTATGATTATCGGAATGCTTCCAATGATATCGATTACCGCAAAAAGTACCATACTCGATGTTGCGATTTCCCTAAAGTTTAAATGTAATTCCAAGGTAATAACTGCTTTAGTTTGTTGGCAAATCTACGTTAACTGGCTCTATTTTAGATGTTGATTGCTAAAAATATCCAACTTAAAAATTAAATGGGTAAATACTATCTTTACTTCCTAAATAGTAATTCATGTTCCAATTAGGAAAGACCATTGTGTCTGAGGAAATTATCGAAAACCATTTTGTGTGTGATCTTAATGCATGCAAAGGGTCATGTTGTGTTGATGGAAATGCCGGTGCCCCATTGGAGGAACAAGAAACAGAGATTTTGGTAGATATCTATGAAGATGTTAAACCTTTTCTTGGCCCTAAGGGAATTGCCGCTATAGAAGAACAGGGTGCTTTTGTTAAAGGGGAAGATGGCGAATGGGAAACAACCTTAATAGATAACAAGGAATGTGCCTATGTTGTCTATTCTGAAAATAATATCGCCAAATGCGGTATTGAAGAGGCCTATAACCAAGGGGCAATAAACTGGAAAAAACCGGTTTCCTGTCATCTGTACCCAGTACGTGTGCATGAATATACAGAGCTTACAGCGGTGAATTACCACAAATGGCAAATATGTGATTCGGCTTGTACTCTAGGAAAGGAACTACGTCTTCCTATTTATAAATTTGTAAAAGAGGCCCTTATAAGAAAGTTCGGCGAAGCTTGGTATGAAGAGTTGGAACAAACTGCTGCTGACCATTCTAAATTGTAGGTATGTGTAAAACAACTCGTGTACCTGTGGCATTTTTTTCTTTATCGAATAGGTCAATAATGGTCACATCAAAAGTGTTCTGGTAATCCTTTGCAAAATTGGCGAGTCGTTCTTTTGTGATTTCAATCCCCACTGATTTCCGTTTTAATACTTTACTTTTTTTGATTATCTCGGCGGCATCCCGCCCAACGCCATTATCGGTAATACTGATATCAATAAAATCATTATTGCCCCTACTCACTTCAAGGTCAATCCTTTTTTCACCTTCTATGGATGAAAGACCATGCCAAAGCGCATTTTCAAGAAAAGGTTGTAAAATCAAAGAGGGAATCTTTACCGTATGAATATCAACTTCATCGTCAATTGAGATATTAAAATTAATTTCATTGGAAAAACGAATATTCTCGATATTCATATATAGCTCCACGGTCTCTAATTCTTCTGCCAAAGAAATCTCCTTTAAAGAGGATGCTTCCAATATTTTCCGAACCAATTTTGAGAATTTGTTCAAATAGTGAACCGCATTCTTTTTATCGTTGTTTATGATATACAGCTTGATGGAGTTGAGTGAATTGAATAAAAAGTGAGGGTTCATTTGACTCCGCAGCATGGACTGTTCCAAGGTCAATAACTTCTTGTCGTTATTGAGTTGGTATTGTCTATACAGAATGTAGAATATGCCAGCCAACAGCGCCAATGCAAAACCACTGATCAATAAAGTAGTTTGGTTTTTTCGAAGTTTTGTCTTTACAAGTTCATTTTCCGCGGAAAGTACTTGCAATTTATTGATGCTTTTTTCAGTTTCATATCTGTAGGTTAAATCATTGACATAACTAAGATTAAAAGTATTGGTAATTTCATTTTCCAATGATTTAGCCTGTTGGTAATATTGAAATGCCTTTTTATAATCTCCTTTAAGCTCCCATATTTTCGACAAGGATTTACAGGCGTTTATTATTTGCTCAGGCAAATTATACCTTTTCGCTATCTTCAAACTTTCTTTAAGTCGAGTATCTGCCTCCTCATATTTTTTTTGACTTAGTAAGGCTACCCCCAGGTTTATAAG
Organism: Maribacter sp.; assembly: GCA_018679695.1. Taxonomy (GTDB): domain Bacteria; phylum Bacteroidota; class Bacteroidia; order Flavobacteriales; family Flavobacteriaceae; genus Maribacter_A. The sequence goes on along the minus strand of JAHHKH010000421.1, from coordinate 24,909 downwards.
AACCTCAGAAATTAATTTCTGATCATCAAGTTTCATAGCATTACTAAGCACTTCTTCAAGGATAACCTGTGCTTCTTCATTTTTACCCTGATGTACATAAACATGTGCTATGCTATAATTGCAAATGATTCTACCTCTTTCAGAATTAATTTGATTATTGTAGGACAATGAAATTTCGAAATTTTCCAAAGCTTCTTCCAACTTGTCTTGAGCTTCGTAACATTCTCCTATGTTTTGATAATTTATAGCAAGACCTAATTTGTTTCCCAAGTTCTCCTCCAACTTCAACGCCTCCGAAAACTTCTCAATTGCCGGTGAATACTGTCTAAGCTTTCGATAAATATTTCCTATGCCGTTGAGGGAAACATTAATACTTCGTTTGATGCTAAGGGAAGGGGTTTCAATAGTTTCTGCAAGTGCCAAGGCATCCTGGTAATAATTGAGTGCTGATTTTAAAGCATCCATTCTACTGTAAACTACACCAAGCATATTTAAACTATACACCTTTAATTCAATATTTTCACATGCTCTTGCAATTTCTAAAGCGCTTAGGTGAAGACCTATGGCTTTTGAAAACTGGGATATGTCTCGATATTGTCTCCCAAGATGGTTTAAGACATAGGCCTGGCCATCCTGGTAATTACTTTTTTCTGCTTCTTTGCTAAAATAGCGCATTAGCGTACTATCTTTTCTTGATGGCTTTAAAACAGCATCCAATTCTGCATATGTTTTTGGACCAGCTTTTATAAGACTATCAGTAATTCTTATAAAATTTTCAGAAATACTTTGGGCATTCCCCACATGTAGAAAGAGGACGAAAATAAAAATAAAACCGTATTTCCATTTACCCATGAAATTTGATCTTAACAGTGTGTTGTGGAAGTTTTGGGAGAACATTAGGGATTATATCATATCCAGGAAATCCGATTTTTTTTGCCTAGAAACGGGAATCTTATGATTTGATCTAAGAACTACATAACCATCGGTTTTTAAGAACTCCTTTATCTTGTGGAGATTGATTATATATGAATTGTGGATTCTGAAAAACGAATCATTAGGTAAGAGATCATTCACTTCCTTTAATTTCTTGGTGAGCACTATCTTATTTCCATCGGCAAGATAAATGGTACTATAATTCCCGTCAGACTCGGCATATAAAATCTCGTCACTTTCCAAAAAAAGAAGTTTGCCATCGGTATTAAAAGTGATTTTTTTATTGAGGGCGTTGGCATTGAAATTCAAGAGGATCTTTTCCAATCGTTCCGAGGTATAATTTCGTGAATTGTACTTTTTGATTTTAACAATAGTGTCTTTGAGGTCATCGGTATCGATTGGTTTTAAAAGATAATCTATAGCCTCATTTTTTAAGGCTTTGATCGCATATTGGTTATAAGCCGTTGTGATCACCACCGGAAAATTCTTGTTGGTTAGTTTTTGAATGAATTGAAACCCATCCATTGTTGGCATTTCTATATCCAAGAAAAGACAATCGGGTGTATTTTTCCCTAAATATTCCAAAGCCTCAAAAGGGTCTGTAAAGGACGCATTGACCTTGATTTCATTGCTAAAATTGGTCAGCTCCCATGATAGACTCTGGAGTGCTTTTATCTCATCGTCAACAATTACGGCTTCTAACATATCGAATAGTCGTATAGTAAGTTAATCAAATTTAAAATTAAGTAGGGAGTATTCTAATTAATTTGTGTCAATGGAAGTAATTTAAGTATGATTGGTGTGTATTTAATTAAAGCCCGTTTGGATCCATGCTTTCTTCCATTATTTAAGTAAAATCTTACAATTCATACACTAAAAGAAGGTCATGAGTTTTCAAATTGTCAATTATACACATTTTTCAACCATTTATACATAAAGTAATTTTTATCGAGACTGCTTGAAATAAATTAGTGTTATAAAATGGTGTTTTTGTTTCCCCCCACATATCAATTGTATTAACTGATAGGAATTAAAAACAAGATTATGAAAAAATGTATTCTAATGTTTGCTTTGTTAGTGCTTGCATTGATTATTTCGGTCTTAATGCATAAGGAGGGAGAAATTGCTCCAAATCAAGACTTGCTTCTTAGTGGGAAAATTGCTAGTAGCATTGGGCAATAGTAAATTTTAAGAAATTGAAAATAGAAATAAACACTGACCATGTATCATTATATTATTAAGTCGTTGAAGGTTGGATTTTGGATACTGGTACCGCTTTTATTCATCTCGAACGCGGAAGTAGTTCCAATTGAATTGGTCGATAATCACAAAGGCAACTACTATTTTAGTGCTACAGGGGCCTTAGAGGAATCATTGCAGGGCAAAGTCTTTTTTGGAACTTCTACTGAGTCAACCATTGAGGGAATATCATACGCTTCCTTATCACTTGAGTTTTTGAACCAGGAGGGTATGGAGTCACATGCAATAAAAATAATTATTTCAAAACATAACCAATTACAGACATTTAAAACAGGCAAGTATCATGTAACTGAAAATATCGAAGGATTTTTAAATCGGTCCGAGGGTGTCTTCGGTTATGTAAATATAAATGCATTAAGTGAACAACCATTTTTTAGCGATAAGGGGGCAGTGGTTGTTCAACAGATTACTAAAAATGATGTACGAGGCAATATTAATATAGCCTTTGCGAGTAATACGGGTGAAAGAATACTAATTAAAGGGGAATTTCATGCGGTCAAAAGCCCTTGAAAACTAGGATAAAGTGCTGAAAAATAATGCCTTTGTTCGAAATTTTTTTATTTTTATAATAAATCCCCCTTGTAAGAAAAGAACATAAAACTTGTATTTTTTTTTGAAATATGGGTTTGTGATATAAAAACTGCCATTCAAAAAGGTACGGCTCATTAGGAACACGTCAAAAAAACGTGAAACTGTTCTTGTAACGGGCCTTTCCGATGAAATGCTGCAAATTGACACCTAACCAACTTGTTGGTTTTGGTGTGAAGCTCGATTATAGGTTTCGGGGGAACTACCTGGATCAGCACAAAATGCAGTACGAATTGATTTTGAGCATCGGAGGGCCGTACAAGTTTGGCAGTATTCAAACATTTTGTCTTTTTCATCAGATGCCAGAACCTCTATGTTCTGGCTTTTTTAATCAATCACTTTTTCGAGTTTGACGATATTGTTTTGGCCAAATACTGTAACTTAAACAGGTAAAATGGTCTTAATAGTGATATGGGAGCAAATGGGTTCATAAAAGGGACTGCAAAATGTATGATATGGGTTACGTGCCTCATAGTGCTACAATTCGTTTATTCCCAAGATCAAATAACTTTTAGACAATTATCAGTCAAAGATGGGCTCTCCCAGAATAGCGCAATTTCCATAACCCAAGACAGTACGGGATATTTGTGGATTGCCACCCAAGACGGTCTGAATAAGTATGATGGAAGGGAATTCAGTAGTTATTCTTTAAAATTTTTGGATATCACTAAAGCCAATTACAGCAGCTTGGGCAAAATTTATCATGATAAGCAAGGAGGGCTTTGGGCGATACCTATCGACAAGAAATTATATGGGTTTAATCCACAAAGAAATGAATTTGAACTATTCAAAGGTTTTGATGATGTGAGCGTCATTTTTCAAGATTCGGACCTAAATTATTGGATTGGCACTTATTCTAGCGGACTATATAGCTATAATCCCAAAATTGGGAGCCCAATAAAAGTATTAGATGCCAATGAGATTACCGGACCCATTTATAACATATCAGAGATTGCAAAAGGGAATATTACTATAGCCACCAAAGGACTACTTATTGAATTCAACAAAGAAGCAAAAGACTTTTCCTTTTTGGATTTCAAGGATAACTATAATGAGGCTATCAATGAAAATTTTAGTCATGTGGCCATTGATAAACAAGGCAGGCAATGGATTTCTACTTTTGGAGACGGGCTTTATTATAGGGATACACAAGAGAAGATTCTTCATCGCATATCTGACCTGACATTTACAGATCCACTTCCGTTGAACCTTAATATTATTGATATCCATTTAGATAAAAAGGGAAGGTTATGGTTGGCAACCTATGGTCGTGGGTTGTATTTGATCGACTTTGATCAAAACAAAATTTCGCATTTTAGGGCTAATAAGAATAACCCAAGGGCCCTACACTACAATGATATCCTATGTATTTATGAAGATAATAATGGGACGCTCTGGTTTGGTACCGACGGTGGGGGGATTAGTTTTTACGATGAGTATCTCGAAAAATTCAACTCATTTACCAACTATCAGACCCCTGAAGGAATAAATATCGACGTCGTACGCTCAATAACGACAGACAAACAGGGCTCAGTCTGGATAGGAACATCAGGGAAGGGTCTAACCAAATATGAACCTGAAAACAATAGTTGGCAAACCTTCACGGCTGGGGCAGCTGACAAGAATGGAATTTCCTCAAATAGGATAATGAGTTTGCTCTTGGATGAAGAAGACGATCTTTGGATAGGGACCCAAGAGGATGGTCTTATCCTCAGAAATAAAAACGGGGATTTTATTTCCTTTAACAATACCTCCAAAATACAGCTCTCTGCCCATACGGTATGGGACATTTTTAAGGACAGCAAGAATAATATCTGGCTGGGAACTAGGGAAAACGGACTTATTCAGTTTGACAAGAACAGAGGGGAAATCAATAAGTTTAAAGCTGATCCCCAATTTAAAAATTCACTTCCCAGTAATAATATTCGCGTAATCACTGAAGATAATCAAGGTTATTTATGGATTGGAACGGAAGAAAGTGGGCTTGCCCGGTTTAACCTTTCAGATCATACTTTCAAACGCTTTTATAAAAATCTGAATGATGGGTTTTTTAATGGCAACAGTATTAAATCATTGTACGCAGCCCCAAACGGGATACTTTGGATCGGTACCAATGGAGGTGGTTTGAACGCATTGGATACAACCAATGAAAAGTCTTATCAGTTCACTACAGCCAATGGCTTGGCCAATAACGTTATTTATGCAATTTTGCCCGATTCTGAAGCGAATCTTTGGTTAAGCACTAACAAAGGGATCACCAAATTTATACCCAACGAAGAACTTTCAAAAGCACCAATTGTAGTTAATTACAGTAATTATGACGGCTTGGCTACGGAGTTCAATACTGGGGCCTATCATATAGATCAAGAAGGCAATCTGTATTTTGGGGGATTGGAAGGTTTCTATTGGTTTCGCCCTGATAACATTAGGGAAAACCAAATATTACCCAAAACCGCAATTACAGGTTTTGAGGTAAATGGGAAAGTACAACCTTTGGTTGACGGAACTAGATTGAATTATAATCAAAATACACTCTCCTTCAGTTTTTCAAGTTTGCAATTTTCATTGCCGGAAAAAAATGAATACCAGTATCGATTGGTAAACTATGATGAGGATTGGATATCGGCAGGCAATACTAACGCCGTGCGTTATTCCCAACTACCCCCTAATGATTATACTTTTCAGGTAAAATCAAGTAATTATGATGGGGTTTGGAATGAGCGACCCATTTCTTTCTTATTTACTGTTGCCCAACCTTGGTATTGGACCTTATGGACGAAGATTATTTACGCCCTCCTAATATTAGGCCTGGTATATGGAATAATCCGCTATTTCAAGTGGCGCTGGCGTATGCAATTGAATTTACGCCTAAAGGAGGATGAAACAAAAAAGCTACAGGAACTCAATACGCTTAAATCAAAATTATACACTGATATTTCGCACGAATTCAGGACTCCATTAACCTTGATTTCGGGACCCATAGAGTCTAAATTGGAGGAAGGGGGATTGTCAAATGCCGATCTGACCAATTTTTCAATGATACGACGAAATACCAGTCGTATGCTTTCCTTGGTAGATCAGCTGTTGGATTTGGCCAAAGTTGATGATGGCAAACTAAAATTAAAATTGAGAAAAGGCAATTTAGACCTGTTCCTCAGAAATATAGCTGCATCGTTCGAGTATCAGGCAGAAGCAAACAAAATCGACTATGTTATCGAAATTGAACCAATGGATGGTATCTGGTATGACGAGGATGTTATTGAAAAAATCACCATGAACCTTCTTTCCAATGCCATGAAATATTCTCCAGAAAATGGGCGTTGTTATTTTAGGGCCCACAAGGTGGATGAGCAAGTTGCAATGGTCGTTGGCAATACTGCCAATAGTCTTGTTGATGTGCCCTTGGAGAATTTGTTTTCCAGGTTTTATCAGCAAGATGAATTTTCATCGGGCGCTGGGGTGGGCCTGTCCTTGGTAAAAGAATTGGTAAGGTTGTATGGCGGGGAAATCAAAGTAGAACAAGGCGATGAAAACATAATTGTATTTAAGGTTTACCTACCTTATAAAAAGGATTTTTTTACAAATAGGGCTATTCCTGTCCATGAATTCAAGAGCCCAAAGTTGGATTCGCAGCCCTCTAAAAATGCCGATCATGGGGGTAAGGAGAGTAAGGCCCCTGAAAAAAAGGATGACCTACCGATTATCCTGATTGTTGAGGACCATGCAGACGTAAGACAATTTATAGCAGTGGAACTGGGCAAAAATAATCGTATTTATACAGCGGAAAACGGATTGAAGGGTATAGAAAAAGCGTTGGAATTGGTCCCTGATATCATTATTTCCGATGTGCGGATGCCAATCTCTGACGGGATCGAACTGTGCAATACCTTAAAGAATGATGAACGAACCAGTCATATCCCTATTATTTTATTGACTGCACATATAGGTGAGGAGAATGAATTGGAAGGCCTTAGGTCCGGGGCCGACGATTTTATCACCAAACCCTTTAAGCTGCGCATTTTAGAGAAACGTGTCGAGAATCTTGTTAGTACAAGGAGGGCACTTCGTAATCGCTATAGTCAAGAAATGGTATTAAAGGTTAAGGATATTGCGATTACCCCGACCGATGAAGTCTTCTTGAACAAAGTACAACTGCTCTTGGATGAAAAATTAGCTGAACCCAGCTTTAATGCGGCCACATTTAGTAAGATGGTTGGGATGAGCCGTATGCAATTGCATCGAAAATTACAGACCTACACGGGTTTGAGCACTACGGAATTTATTCGTTCGCAACGGTTAAAACAGGCCGTCCATATTTTAAAGACCTCGGACGCCACCGTCAGCGAGGTGGCCTATGCCGTAGGTTTTAATACGCCTTCCTATTTTATCAAATGCTTTAAGGAAGCCTACAAAAAAACACCTTCGGAATACCTACGAACCACCCCTAACTAGGATTTTCCCCTTGCAGTTACATTTCTTGCACACTTCGTTACATATGTAGCATGCAATTGTATTGTACTGGGATAGTTTTGGCTAAGAATCCCTTAGAAAGCTATATGATGAAAGCAACAACAATTATAGTATTGCTGCTCCTACTTTTAATCAGCCCCATGACCACGGCTCAGGAGGATAATATTTTAGGGGCAATTATGGAAGCGGCCGCAGCACAAGAAAATGCGGGTAATCAGGCGCAAGCCGAAGCAGACGGGGAAGCCCAATCTGAAGCCGCCGCCGCATGGCAGGAGGCATGGGAGGAAAAAAACAAGGAAAATGCAGAACTTTTGAATGCGCTGGACACTAAATACCTGAAATGCACAGCACTTATGGTTTTGTATGTAGAAGCGTATTTGAAGCTGGTAAATGAGCACAAAGTCGGCGATATTACAATGTCGGCATGCGATGCCTATGGCATGCAGGCCCTGGCCATGGCAACCTCTACCACTATCATGTATTGCCCGGAGGGGATGGCTCGCCTTAGTGACGAGCAATTGAAATCAATTGGCGATGATTTTTGGGCTGCCATTGACCAATTTACTGAGGTTAGTGATAACCCATGGATTGGTGACAAACGTCATCCAATTCTTTTAAAGCTGCAGTACATTATAAATAGTTTTTTTAATGGGGTCCAAGAACAGGATGCCGGGGACCTATCCGTTTTTGGTGGCTCACCTGATACGCCGATCCATGTTATAAAATATATGATTGAATTTTTTAGGCCACGATATATAATTCCCCAAACTATAAAAATCGGACAGGAAATGGAAGCCATGGGCTGTAGTGGCTAAGCAGTTAACCAAAAAATGTAACCATGAAAATTGTTAATGTAAGATTGCGCATTGTGGTATTACTACTCCTCGTACTCCATGCCTTTGGATTTGGGGACGACAAAGATTAGAAATCGCTATGATTCAAAAAATAGGTAAACCATGAAATCAATAGGTTGTGCGCTGTTACTTTTTATAGCCAGCATGTTTTTAGGCCATTGCCAGTCTAAGACCACTAAGGAGACCAAAGTGATTTTGGTTGTCGAAGGTACTTCAGATGGCATTACCCAAATGGTGCTGTTCAACACCTTTGAAAAAATGAAAGGCAACCAGATTTTTGGGAAATTCCCGAACTGCCAATTCTATATTGGCCTGCTTCAGGGAAGGTATGAATTAAAAGAAGATAGGGTTATACCTAGCTTGGGCAGCACTATTATTATGTATACTGACCGACAATATTTATCAAGTAAAACTTTATCTCCAAGTGATGGGTATTCGGTTGGTGATCAATTAAAGTTGGGTTTGGCTAAGGCCAAAGTGGTGTCCAATAACAAGGGAGAATTAATTTTAAAAACTCAGTAAGATGAGAACGCCAATCTATTTAGCGACGATATTAACATTACTTGGCATGGCTTGTAAAGGCCGAGCTCCTGAAGAGCAAAAAATGATGGAAGATATGGGGAAAGAGGCCATGGAGGCCCAGCGGCAATACGATAGTGTAATGAAATCACCCCAGGTGAAAAAGATAATGCAACAGACAGAAGCAATGGAAGCCCAGACTAAAATAGATTGGAATAAACGCAATGCTGAAAAACAAAAAAAGAATCAGAAACCCAATATTCCTAAAAAAAACTATGAGGCATACGTCATTAGTAAAAGCAACACCAAAAAATTTGATAATTGGTCCTATGGGGAAGCAGATATTACGATGGGGGGTTTTGCCAGTCGCCAAACGGACCCTGGTTATAATAAAAAAATCGGCACTATAAAAGTCGATGGTAGTTTTGAAATTAAACTCCCCGAGAAAGTATCACCGCGTAGCACCATAAAGGAAAACAGGTGGTTGGGTTGTGGTTATTTTGGAGACAAGGGTAAGATTGACTATAGCAATTCCAATACCGGTGTTAAGGAGAACAGATACATCCATATCAAGATAAATGATCAGCTGATTGGGCTACTTTTCATGGCGTCCGCTATTGAGGTCATAGACGGATGGAATCCACTACAGCATCATTATCATGATATTCCAGGTTATCGGTTAGAATGGTTTTATGTAGGTGGTGAAACTTCGGCTAAAGGCCGATGCGTTAAGGAAAACAGATATGGAGAAGGTAAAGACTTTGATATCACCACAGTATTCGATATGCAATTAAAACCTGGATGGAACTTGGTCAAAAGGGAATTTGACGGCCCTCGAATAAATATAGACTGGGGAGAAGGGGAACATAATAAACATTCCTATTATAAGGAAGAGAAAATTACGGCCGTTACCTTGCTGCCAGCAGATGCTAAATGGGTTTTTAAGGCCAATTAAAATTATTAAGCACGAGAAAATGGAAGAAAAAATGATAATTGGAAGACAAAAAGGAACTGCAATAATATTTTTATGCATCTTAGCGATTGGCCTATATTTAATCGTTCTGGCCTTGACGGCTTGAAACAAAACTAGAGAATACGAGGATAATCCTATTTAAATGATAAACGTGTTCGTAAGGGGAGACTTTGGATAGTCGATCTAGAGAGAAGCCTAGTATTAAACCAAAAAGTATCGTTTATTATACTTTTTGGTTTATTTTTTTATCCTGTTTTTTATCCATATCCCTAACTTTTTGAAAAGCTAATGAACATAACGATTGAACCTACATTTCAACATACTGTGTTAAAAACTTTGTCATTGAATTCATAAATCCGCCCTTTGAAATCGACTGTATTTTTCCATCTTTGTTAGTCCCTACAGCAGGGTAATTATCACCTTGCTCAACTAACTTTTAAACTAACAATATTATGTCAGCAGCCGTAGAGCCCATTTTACAGGAGAATAAAGACCGTTTTGTAATTTTTCCCATACAACACCACGATTTGTGGGAATGGTATAAAAAACAGGAGGCCTGTATTTGGACCGCTGAAGAGATAGACCTTCATCAGGACTTGGCTGATTGGAACAATAAATTAAATGATGATGAAAAGTATTTCATCAAACATATATTAGCCTTTTTTGCTGCATCTGATGGAATTGTAAATGAAAACTTGGCCGAGAATTTTGTGAATGAAGTACAATATTCGGAGGCCAAATTTTTCTATGGTTTTCAAATAATGATGGAGAATATCCACTCTGAGACTTATTCATTGTTGATCGATACCTATGTAAAGGATGAAAAGGAAAAAAATATTCTTTTTAAGGCCATCGAGAATTTTCCGGCTATTAAGAAGAAAGCCGATTGGGCATTGAAATGGATTGATTCACCAAGTTTTGCTGAACGCTTAATTGCTTTTGCGGCCGTTGAAGGTATATTCTTCTCAGGTTCATTTTGCTCTATTTTCTGGTTGAAAAAAAGGGGTTTGATGCCTGGACTTACTTTTTCCAATGAGCTTATTTCAAGGGATGAGGGTATGCACTGTGATTATGCAGTACATCTTCATAAGAATCATATTGTAAACAAGGTGCCCAAAGCTCGAATTACTGAGATAATCGTTGATGCTTTGAACATTGAACGTGAGTTCATTACAGAATCATTACCGGTGAGTTTAATCGGTATGAATTCTAAATTAATGACGCAATACCTAGAATTTGTGACTGATAGATTATTGGTAGAGCTTGAGTGCGACAAGGTTTATAATTCTACCAATCCGTTTGATTTTATGGATATGATCTCGTTACAGGGTAAAACCAATTTCTTCGAAAAAAGAGTATCTGAATATCAAAAAGCTGGTGTTTTGAACAAGGATAAGGATGTAGACGCCCAAAAAATCAGTTTTGATGCCGATTTTTAGTAATTGTTAGACCAAATTGCCCAAAGTACAACAAGGGTTTAATCCCAATTAAGAGTTCATTACCTACACAAAAGACCTAAAAAAGTGGTAGCTCCTTTTTAGGGAATTAATGATAGACTAAACACTATTAACTAATATAAATCAAAGAAGACACATGTATGTAGTAAAAAGAGATGGAAGAAAAGAGCTGGTGATGTTCGATAAGATCACAGCAAGAGTACGAAAATTATGTTATGGGCTTAACGGGCTTGTTGATCCTTTAAAAGTCGCGATGCGCGTTATTGAAGGGTTGTATGATGGTGTAACTACCTCTGAGTTGGATAATTTGGCAGCAGAGATTGCAGCCACGATGACCACAACGCATCCGGATTATGCAAAATTGGCGGCTCGTATTTCTGTTTCAAACCTACATAAGAATACTAAAAAGTCGTTTTCGGAAACAATGAAGGATTTATATACCTATGTAAATCCAAGAACAGGAAAAAAAGCACCCTTGTTATCCGATGAGGTATATAAGGTCATTTCAGAAAATGCAGAGGCCTTGGATTCCACCATAATCTATAATCGCGATTTTGGCTATGATTATTTCGGTTTTAAAACGCTTGAACGGTCCTATCTCTTAAAATTGAACGGGAAGATCGCAGAACGTCCCCAACATATGCTAATGCGGGTATCGGTGGGTATTCATTTAGACGACTTGGACGCGGTTAAGGAAACCTATGAGTTAATGTCCAAGAAGTTCTTTACCCACGCAACGCCTACACTCTTTAATTCGGGTACACCGAAGCCACAAATGTCATCCTGTTTTTTGTTGGCAATGAAAGACGATAGCATCGATGGCATTTATGATACTTTGAAACAAACGGCCAAAATATCGCAATCTGCTGGTGGAATAGGATTATCTATTCATAATGTTAGGGCCACAGGATCTTATATTGCCGGCACTAATGGCACATCTAATGGTATCGTACCTATGTTGCAGGTTTTCAATGATACGGCAAGATATGTAGATCAAGGAGGCGGAAAACGTAAAGGTAGTTTTGCCATTTATATGGAGCCTTGGCATGCAGATATTTTTGAGTTTCTTGAACTGAAAAAGAACCATGGTAAAGAAGAAATGAGAGCGCGCGATTTGTTTTATGCCATGTGGATTTCCGATTTATTCATGAAAAGGGTAGAGGCCAATGAGGAATGGACATTAATGTGTCCAAACGAATGCCCTGGGCTTTACACCAGTCATAGTGAGGAGTTCGAAAAACTGTATTTGCAATATGAAGCTGAGGGTAAAGGACGTAAAACTGTAAGGGCCAGAGAACTTTGGGAGAAAATATTGGAATCACAGATTGAAACAGGCACGCCATATATGCTGTATAAAGATGCTGCCAATCGAAAGAGTAACCAAAGAAATTTAGGTACTATTCGGTCCTCGAATTTGTGTACGGAGATACTGGAATATACATCTCCAGATGAAATTGCCGTTTGTAATCTCGCTTCAATTGCATTACCCATGTTCGTAAAGAACGGTGAGTTTGACCATAAGGAATTGTTCAGGGTGACCAAAAGGGTAACCAAGAATTTAAATAGGGTGATCGACAGGAATTATTATCCTGTTAAGGAGGCCGAAAACTCCAATATGAGACATCGACCTATCGGCTTGGGTGTGCAGGGCTTGGCAGATACATTTATTTTGTTGCGTTTGCCTTTCACGAGTGATGAGGCCAAGAAATTGAATCAAGAAATATTCGAAACCCTATATTTTGCCGCTGTAACAGCTTCTATGGAGGCGGCCAAAGAAGAAGGAACTTACTCCTCTTATGAGGGTTCTCCAATATCACAAGGCGAATTCCAACACAATCTTTGGGGCATAAAAGACGAGGAACTTTCAGGCCGCTGGGATTGGGGTAAATTGAGGAAGAGTGTAAAGAAAAACGGTGTTCGAAATTCTTTATTAGTGGCCCCAATGCCTACGGCATCTACATCGCAGATTTTAGGCAATAACGAATGTTTTGAGCCCTATACTTCCAATATATATACACGCAGGGTGCTTTCAGGGGAATTTATCGTCGTCAATAAGCATTTATTGGAAGATTTGGTAAACCTGGGTATGTGGAACGAGAATATGAAACAAGAGCTTATGCGTGCCAATGGTTCTATACAGCATATTGAAACAATTCCGCAAGATATCAGGGATTTGTACAAAACGGTTTGGGAGCTTAGCATGAAGGATATAATTGACATGAGCCGACATAGAGGATATTTTATTGACCAAAGTCAATCTTTGAACCTCTTTATGGAGAATGCCAATTATTCCAAATTAACTTCCATGCATTTTTATGCGTGGAAAAGCGGCTTAAAAACAGGGATGTACTACTTAAGGACCAAGGCAGCCGTTGATGCGATCAAGTTTACCTTGGACAATAGTGAAAAGACAGAAGCGCCAGTAGAGCCTGAGGTTGCCATGGCCGTGGCCCCCGCCGTTGATGCTGCAAAAACCATTGAGGTAAAACCTACTCCGATCGCCGCTGCGCAGCAGGAATTGGATATACAACCTATGAGTCCTGAGGAAATGAAAGAAATGATCGCAAAGGCCAAAGAAGGTCAGACAGACGATGACTGCCTTATGTGCGGCTCTTAATTAGGCTCATTAAGGTTCGGAATGCGATGGTGTTTATTGAAAAGAAAACCCAACATTATGTTGGGTTTTTTATTTTTAAATTGTGTTTTAATATGGTTTTGTGACCTTTGAAATCACATCTTTAATACTAAAACCACAAACCATTTTCTTGCCCATTTGGATCGGGCATACTAAGTCTGTGAAAAGACTTTATCTTTTATTGATGTAATATGGCTTTATAGCAAGTGAGAATATATAAGCCGCTATGTAAATGAATAATATAATAATGTAATTTTCCATTTCTAGTATCCTAAATTCTAATGTATATACGTATCAAATACGTAAAAAGTTGTCTCAATAATTATTTTTTAAGCAAAATACAGTATAATAAAATACGAAGTTGATATTTATGTTTATTTTATGATTTCCATTTTCAAAAAGCAGTTTAAAATGGCACATACTATTTTTTTCATATCCATATAAATTGTTCAATTCTTGTCATCAAAACCCTTTTGTCCCAAATTTAGACGTCATTTCTAGGACCAACTTTCTAAACCAAAAGTTAAATTTGAAAGAATTGGGATTTAATTCAATTTGCTAGCTTGTTTGTAGTTTTAGACAACTGAGGAAATCAAGATCAATCGAATTTCGTGGGCGAAATATCAAATTTGAGGTGATGCCTAGTAAAGTGAAAAGAAAACAATAAACCACCAAAATAATACTCTTTATAGATATGGAAAACTCACAAAAGCTTTTCCTATCTTTAGATGGTTTAATAGAAAATAGAACTATTTAGGTTAAAGGACAGTACTCATGAAAATAAAAAGAATGTGGCTCACTTTGGTTATTGGTTTAACAATAACCAGTTTCTTGATTGCACAGGACAATTATGTACCAACTAAGGAAAATTTGGAAAATCGTCAATGGTTCCAAGATGCCAAATTCGGGATGTTTGTGCATTGGGGAGTCTATAGTGTACTGGGTGGAGGTGGAGATGCAGGAATTGCGGAATGGATTATGCAGAATAAAAAAATTCCGATAAAACAATATGAAAAAGTACCCTCTTTTTTCAATCCCGTTAATTTCGATGCAGCAGAATGGGTGAGCATGGTAAAAGATGCGGGAATGAAGTACATAACGATTACCAGTAAGCACCATGATGGATTTGCCATGTATGATTCGAAGATTTCTGATTACAATATCGTAGATAAAACACCTTATGGTAAAGACGTGATTAAAATGTTGGCCGAAGAATGCCGTAAACAAGATGTAAAACTATTTTTTTATTACTCCCAATTAGATTGGCATCATCCTGATTATTTTCCAAGGGGAAGAACGGGACAAGGTTTTACCGGTAGGGACGAATCAGGTGACTGGAATGCTTATTTAGATTATATGAATGCCCAATTGACCGAACTACTCACGAATTATGGCTCTATTGGAGGTATCTGGTTTGATGGGATGTGGGATAAAAAAGATGCCGATTGGCAACAAGGAAAAACATATCAATTGATCCATGGGTTACAACCGGGGGCATTGATAGGTAGCAATCATCATGTAAAACCATATCCGGGAGAAGATTTTCAAATGTTTGAACAAGATTTGCCAGGGGAGAATACGACGGGATGGCAAGGATCCCATATTAGTGAATTGCCCTTGGAAATGTGTCTGACGATAAATGGTTCATGGGGGTTTAATCTTATGGATCAAAATCATAAATCACCTAAGGAATTGGTGCATATGCTGGTAAAAGCCGCAGGCCGAAACGCCAATCTCTTATTGAACGTTGGTCCTATGCCCAATGGTGAGATTCAGCCAGAACATAAAGCATCACTTAAATCAATGGGCGAGTGGATGGGCGAAAACGGGGAAACTATCTATGGTACACGCAAAGGTATTGTGGATGCTGAAGATTGGGGCGTTTCTACACAAAAAGGCAAAAAATTGTATCTACACATCTTGGATTGGGATAAGGAGGTACTGCTTGTTCAACCGTTTGAGGATAAAATACAATCAGTAGTTTTCTATAAGGATAAAAGTGCAGTCAAATACCGTTTGGATGCCTATGGGCTTCTCTTGGAAATCCCTAAAAATAAAAGAGATGAGGTTGATACGATCCTTGAAGTTACCTTAAAATAAACTACAAGAAATCATCGACCTTCTTATAAGCATCGATAACGGCCTGCTCTCCTATTTTTCCTTCTTTTGAATTGCCATGTTCCATGCCCAGGATGCCATCGAAGCCTTTTTCGTGAATCCATTTAAAGACATTCCTATAGTTGATTTCACCTGTAGTCGGCTCTTTTCGCCCTGGATTATCACCAATTTGTATATAGGCGATTTCTTCCCATGAAGCTTCCATGTTGGGGATTAAGTTACCTTCTTGGATCTGTTGATGGTAAATATCAAATAATATTTTGCAAGAAGGCGAATCTACTGCCTTGCAAATTTCATAGGCTTGAGGGGATTCGGTAAGGAATAATCCTGGATGGTTCCTAAAATTCAAAGGCTCAAGTACCATCACCAAACCATGAGGTTCAAGAATGGCAGAGGCCTGTTTTAAACTTTCAATTACATGTGCTCTTTGATAACCGGGCTGTTGTCTTAAGTCAACATGACCGGGAACAACAGTCATCCATTTGGCATTTACTCGCTTGGCAACGTCAATGGATTTCTTTATATAATCCAAAAACTCCTCGCGTTTGTCCTTATCACCAGAGGCCAAATTTGGCTCTCTCCAATATATTTCATGGGCTACGAACACGCCCATCTGTAGTCCTCGGTCTTTCATTGTTTTGGCCATTTTTTCTTGAAGTTCAATGGTTCTGGTTCGCATACCATTATCTTCAAAGGCGGTAAAGCCTTGATCGGCCATGAAATTTAATTGGTCAATAGGGTCATCACCAGCATGGTGCTTGAACATGCCCAAATGTGGGGCATATTTGAGATTGAAGTTGTGCTTCATGTTTGTTGATGAATCCTTGGCAAAGGTGAGGGTACCACCTAATGAAATTGCACTAGTTGTCAACGCGGTTTTTTGAATGAAACTTCTTCTTTCCATAATTATGATTTTAAAGAGACCATGCCTTGCCTCCGGTTAATTCTTCTGTACTGCCACAGGCAATATACTCGCCTGGAACAGGCAAATACCCTAAAACTTTTTCACCAATATATTCAGAGCTCTTATATCCCAAGATAGTCATATTCCTTATATTTTTCGCAAACGCATTTCTAGCAACCCTGGCATCAAGTTTTACATTTGCAGCTTCTTCCAATGCTCGCCTATAGTTTTCCACTGTCTCATCGTTTAACTTCTGTTCTTCCTTCGATATCCCAAGGGAAGCATTTAAAACAGCTTCTAGTTCATTGGAAGTTAAATCAAGGACATTTTCCTTGGCCGAATCCACCAAAGCCTTTTCAATGAATTGTCCCATTGCCATTTTAAGAAAGTCTTGCTGTTCTTTGAACATGACCTGATCTGCAAAACGATCAATGAACAAATCTACCTGGACTTCAGTGGCAGATGGGGTATCTGTTTTTGGTAGTATGATGTCTACCAATTGTGTAAGGATAAAGCCTTCTTCCTTGGTAAAGAAATCTGGAGTCCATTCCGAGACATTTTCAGTTTTACAGCTTTGAATGATACTTAATAAAGTTGGGGTTGCTACTGCATAACCCAATGATACCCCCATATTTTTAAGTGCTTTCCTTCTGTCCATTATATATTTCCTTTTTTAAGTTCTTTGGCAGCGTGGTTTGCCGCCCGAGCCGTAAAGGCCATATAAGTTAATGAAGGATTAACGCAACTTCCCGAAGTCATAAAAGCGCCATCTGTAACATATACATTGGGCACATCGTGTATTTGATTGTGACCATTAAGAACCGATGTTTTACGGTTTTTACCCATTCTTGCTGTTCCCATTTCATGAATACCTAGACCCAACGCCCCGGGATCATCAAACGGTTCTACGTCACGCAATCCGGCCTTTTCGAGCATTTCAACGGCCGATGCTTTCATGTCTTTACGCATGGCCCATTCATTTTCCTTGAATTCGGCATCAAATGTTACTGTGGGCAAACCCCAGGAATCGAGTCTGTCATAATCCAAGGTCATTCTGTTGTCTTGGTATGGAAGAACTTCACCGAAGCCGCCGATTCCAAAAGTCCATGTCCCCGGTTTAAGAATAGCCTCTTTTAAATCCTTGCCAAAAGTCATTTCAGCAACGGTATCATCCCAATTACCTCTTGAGGCACCACCTTGATAACCAAAACCTCGTTTATAGTCTTTTCGATTTGTCGCACCTCCTAGATTTCTAAATCGTGGCAGATAAATACCACCAGGTTTACGCCCTTTATAGTATTGATCATCAAAGCCATCGAATTTACCAGAAGCCCCAACACCCAAATGATGATCCATAATATTGCGTCCCAATTGGTCAGAATCATTGCCCATCCCATTTGGGAAACGATCGGATTTTGACTGCATTAGAATTGATGTTGAAGCGATGGCCGAGGCACAAAGAAAAATCACTTTTGCTTTGAATTCAAATGATTCTTTGGTTAGTCTATCGATAACTTTAACCCCTGTCGCCCTTTTGGTATTTGGATCATAGATTACTTCATGAACAATTGAATCTGGTCTCAAGGTCATATTCCCAGTACGTTCAGCAGCTGGCAGTGTTGAGGATAAGCTACTAAAGTAAGCGCCAAAGGGACAACCTCTGATACAACGGTCCCTGAATTGGCATCTTAGTCTACCTTCGAAGTATTTATCGCTATTGATATGTGCGACACGACCTCCCGTGATTATCCTATCATTAAAGTTTTCGGCAACTTTATCCCGAACATGCTGTTCAAGGCAATTTAATTCCATCATGGGTTCAAATTGACCATCAGGTAACTGTGGAAGACCTAATTTTTCTCCGGTTACCCCTATATAGGATTCTACTTTATCATACCAAGGGGCAATATCTTTATATCGAACTGGCCAATCGACAGCAATCCCTTCATTGGCGTTGGCCGTAAAGTCGATTTCGCTGAACCTATAACTGTGACGTCCCCACTGCAAAGATCTACCTCCAACATGGTATCCACGCATCCAATCAAAACGCTTGGTCTCATTGTAAGGGTGTTCCAAGTCATTCACAAACCATTGGGCACTTGCAGCATTCGTAGTATAACCTGTTCTATTTTGTTTTTCCTGTTTGTTCAGCATTTCTTTTGTCGGCTGTCCACCATTTGGAAAATCCCAGGGGTCCTTGTGTGCTGTGGTATAATCATTTATATGTTCGACCATTCTGCCTCTTTCCAATACTAAGGTTTTTAAACCATTCTCACACAATTCCTTAGCGGCCCAACCTCCACTAATACCTGTGCCAACAACAATGGCATCATATGAATCTTGCTCATCGTTGTAATAAAACTTACCCATCTACTAAATTGTTTACCTTCTAAAAGTATTAAATATTAAATAAATTTTCTACATTTAAAACTCATTCGATATCTGAACAGGCTACGCAATCGATGTAGTATAATCCTGTTCGGGAAAAATTTAAACTATAATGATAATGAAAACAAAAAATGCCGTGATAAAGGGCACCTTGCTTGGTTTCGCATTAATCACATCAGTCCTTTTTTCGTGTAAGGAAACGAAAAAGGAGGATGCGGCAAAAATGCAGACAACTGAAACTAAGGCAGAAGTATCTGAACCCTTTTTTAAATTGTCTTTAGCACAATGGTCAATAAATAAGATGATTCGCAACGATAAAGTCGATCCGTATACATTCGCTGAGAGAGCAAAGAATTTGGGTTTCACAGGATTGGAATATGTTAGCCAATTATATCCTGCCGATCTTGAGGACAATGAATATTCAGAGGAGGCCATAAACACTTTTGTTGCCAAATCGAATGCCGAAGCTAAAAAACACGGATTGCAGAATTTGCTGATAATGATCGACAGACAGGGCAACTTGGCTGTTAGTGATGCCTCTGAAAGAAAAGCCGCGGTTGAAAGGCACTTTAAATGGGTAGATGCCGCTGCGGCAATGGGGTGCCATTCTATACGGGTAAACCTTGCAGGAAGTGATAACCCTGAGGAATGGATGGCCAATTCCATTGACGGACTTACCCAATTAGCTACTTATGCCAAAACCAAGAATATAAATGTAATTGTGGAGAATCACGGGGGGTTATCCTCAAATGGAGCTATGCTTGCAGAGGTTATGACCAAGGTGAATATGGACAATTGCGGTACATTACCTGATTTTGGGAATTTCTGTATTAAACGCTCGGCAACAGGTTGCGCTGATGAATATGACAAGTATAAGGGAGTGAAGGAATTGATGGTTCATGCAAAAGCCGTAAGTGCAAAATCACATGATTTTGATGATGATGGAAATGAGACCGAAATAGATTATACACGGATGCTTCAAACCGTGAAAGATGCAGGATATACCGGTTATATTGGAGTGGAATATGAAGGAAGTGTTTTAAGTGAAGAAGATGGTATAATCGCGACAAGGGATTTATTGCTCAAAGCAGCCAAAGAGGTTAAATAAAAAGAATTTTTATGAAGGTTTTTTTTAATCAGTTATTTGATTACAACTTTTATTGCAATAAAAAATTGATTGAAGAATGCAGCAAGTTAGATAATGTGACCAATAGAAGCATCGAACTTTTTAGCCATATCCTCAATGCCCATCATATCTGGAATGCAAGAATTTTGGGAAAGCCTATAAGCTATGGTGTTTGGCAAATTCATGAGATAAAGGAATGGGCCGATATACATTATGAAAATCAAAGAAGCTCTTTCGGAATCATTACCAATAACAATGATTTTGGAAGGCGGATTGATTATGAGAACAGCGAGGGAAGGCTTTTTACCAATACTTTACAGGACATGCTATTTCATATTATAAACCACTCGACCCATCATCGGGCTCAAATTTCATTGGATTTTAGAAGCAATGATTTGGAACCGATCAATATGGATTATGCATTTTATAAGCGGTAATATAGAACAACTATGAACTTAAGAATCCAGGTACGTTTGTCATTGATGATGTTCCTGGAATTTTTCATTTGGGGATCTTGGTATGTTACAATGGGCATTTATTTACCAATGACCCTTAATTCTGCTGGATCAGAGATTGCAATGGCCTATTCAACCCAATCATGGGGAGCGATAATTGCGCCCTTTATTATTGGTTTAATTGCGGACCGCTATTTTAATGCTGAGCGTATCTTGGGGGTATTGCACCTTTTGGGCGCTTTTTTTATGTTTCAATTGGCGAATGCTGAAAACTTTGAAATTTTTTATCCCTATTTATTGGGTTATATGATTTTGTATATGCCCACATTGGCTTTGGTCAATTCGATTTCGTTTAGACAAATGAAAGAACCTTCCAAGGAGTTTTCATTCGTTCGGGTATTTGGCACCATAGGATGGATTGTCGCTGGAGGAACAATTAGTTATGTCTTTCATTGGGATTCCGAGGAGGCAGTGGCAAACGGACTATTGAAGTATACTTTCCTAATGACCTCCATTGTATCGCTCTTATTGGGAATATATAGTTTTACTCTTCCTAAAACACCACCGAAAGCAAAGGACCATTCCAAAATCTCCATTTCCAGGATTCTAGGGTTAGACGCATTGAAATTATTGAATGATCGGAATTTTTTGATCTTTTTTTTGGCATCGATATTCATTTGTATTCCACTGGCATTCTATTTTCAGCATACAGGGCAGTTTTTAGGGGAGTTAGGCACTACAAATCCTGCCGGTAAAATGGCAATTGGTCAAGTATCCGAAATAGTATTTATGCTATTATTGCCCTATTTTTTCAAAAAATTCGGATTCAAGAAGACAATTTTGTTTGCCATGGTGGCTTGGGGCATTCGGTATGTCTTTTTTGCCTTTGGCGATAATGGCGAATTATCATTTTTAATTTTGTTGGGAATAGGCCTTCATGGAATTTGTTATGATTTTTTCTTTGTTTCAGGCCAAATTTATACCGATAGTAAGGCCGGGCAAAAGTACAAAAGCGCTGCCCAGGGCTTGATTACTTTGGCCACCTATGGGATAGGGATGTTAATAGGATTTTGGGTCGCTGGCCAAATTACCGATGCCTATGTCTTAAAAGAAGGTGGTCACGATTGGTCTTCTATCTGGATGTATCCTGCTGCTTTCTCATTTATCGTCCTTGTTTTTTACACGCTTTTCTTCAAAAGTGAGAGAATCGATTATAAATCTTAGATATTTTGTATAAATTGGATGTTCTATCTTTCATAAATTTTTAAAATTGTTTCATTCATGCCAAAAAAATTAAGACTAGGTATATTAGGAGGAGGAGGGGACTCGTTGATAGGGGTTTTACATCGTGTTGCTTCACAAATAAATGATAACTATGAGATTGTAGGAGCGGTATTCAATGCTGATTTTAAACAGAATAAGGCGTTTGCGAGGGAAATAGATGTTCCCCTGAATAGGATTTATAAGGATTTTGACACCTTTGTTGAAGAGGAGATGAAACTTCCCGAAAATGAACGTATTCAAGTTTGTTCGGTACTAACACCTAATTTTTTGCATTTTCCAATGGCTTTAAAACTATTGGAAAATAGATTCCATGTCATCTGTGAAAAACCAATGACAACGTCTTTGGATGAAGCTAAAAAATTACAAAAGGCACATAAGAAGGCAGGCACCGTATTTGCCTTAACCCATACTTATACTGGTTACCCTATGGTGCGTCAAATGCGCGAAATGATAAAAGCAGGCGCATTGGGCAAAATACATAAAGTAGATGCGGTATATTATCAAGGTTGGATCAATACGATCATCCATGATAAGAAGAAACGTTCCTCAGTTTGGCGCTTGGATCCTAAAAAAGCGGGAATAAGCTCCTGCATTGGTGATATTGGCGTTCATGCATTCAATATGGTTGAGTATACAACAGGGCTCAAGGTGAAGTCATTACTATGTGATTTCAACTATTTGTATAGAGACAATAAGATGGATGTGGATGGCACGGTGCTCATTCGAATGGATGAACATGTAAAAGGTGTAATTCGATCCAGTCAGGTAGCCACAGGCGAGGAAAATGGTTTGGCTATTGCTATTTATGGTGAAAAGGCGGCGTTTCGCTGGGAACAGGAAAATCCGAATTACCTATACATTTTAAGTGATACCAAGCCAACCCAAGTGTACAAACCAGGCCATGCTTATAATTCTAAACTCTCTTTGGACGGGACCAAATTACCAGCGGGACACCCCGAAGGGATTTTTGATTCAATGGCGAATATTTATAAGGGTACAGCCAAAGCAATTCGTGGAAGAAAATATAATGACGGGGAATTTCCGACCATGTTGGATGGTGTAAGGGGAATGAACTTCATTGAGGCTACCGTTGAATCCCACAAAGGTGGTAACATCTGGGTAAAACTGGAGTAAAAGGGCGACACATAAAATGAAAAAGACCCTAACTTTGGGTCTTTTCTTGCTTATAATTTCTTTTGTTATCAAGGGCTATGATGATTTTCGGTCGAACACTTTTTCGAACTCTTCACAAACAATGATCATGCTATCCCTTGGCACGCGATTAAAGGGTTCGAGTTCACGTTCGTAATAGGCCCAATGGGTTTTTTTCCAATAGTCCAAGCTCTTATCCCCTTCCCCTTCCAATTTCGCATACTCCTCATCAATGCTGAAAAAAGGTTTCAATTCAACGGCTGTGGTCCTTATAATACATTGTGCTTTGCCATTCCAATCGGTGATTACCTTAAAATCACCTTTTTTAGGTAAGGGCTCGTTCCTGTACTGCAAGCCAAGTAAGGAATCCGATGTGGCCCTTTTAACACCCTTGAGAACCAATCTGACACATTCATTGGCATCTTTTTCGTTATCACAAAAATGAATGGTCTTTGGGGCCTCTGCAAAGGCATCCTCTAGATGGTTGTCTAGATAGTCCCCCCACATATTTCTGGCTGATGCGTTATCCATGGTCGTATTACGAGTTTATTTAATGTCTAGTTATTACAGTATCAGGACTAAATCCAATTAATAAACGAAAAAGCAGGTGGTTTAGTGCTTTGATGTTATCTTCTGTCCAAACCCAAATCAAATAATATTTTTAACACCCTAAGGTACATTTATTATAAGTTCAAAAACAGCGTGATGCCATTCTTTTATTATGATCTATTCGCTATCTTTATGAATCATCATCATTTGAATAAAACAGGAGTTTAAATTAATAAATATAGGGTTTATTCTTAAAAATCAAACCAGGCAATTTTTAAGGTTTTCCCAATAATCATAATAAACCACATAAAATGAGAACAATTAAGGGACCTGCAGTTTTTTTAGCCCAATTTGTAGATAGTAAAGCACCTTTCAATACGTTGGAGGGAATGTGTAAGTGGGCCGCGGATTTAGGTTACAAAGGAATACAAATACCTACATGGGAAAATTTCCTGATTGACATTGATAAGGCTGCTGAGAGCCAAACCTATTGCGATGAGCTAAAAGGAAAAGTAAATTCGTTCGGTTTGGAAATAACCGAGCTTTCAACCCATCTTCAGGGGCAATTGGTTGCTGTTAACCCTGCTTACGACCTGATGTTCGACAATTTTGCTCCTGACAGCCTCAAGAACAATCCAAAAGCAAGAACCGAATGGGCTGTGGATGTCGTCAAGAAGGCCGCGACTGCAAGTCGAAGATTGGGCATTAAGGCACATGCCACATTCTCTGGTGCCCTGTTGTGGCATACTTGGCATCCTTGGCCCCAACGACCAGCTGGTTTGGTAGAAATGGGTTTTGAGGAATTGGCAAAACGATGGATGCCTATACTTAACCATTTTGATGAGGAAGGGGTAGACGTCTGTTACGAAATCCATCCAGGGGAAGACCTTCACGATGGGGATACCTTTGAACGTTTTCTTGAAGCAACCGGTAATCACAAGCGAGTTAATATTCTCTACGACCCAAGCCATTTTGTATTGCAACAATTGGATTATATTACTTATATAGATCATTACCACGAATTCATTAAATCTTTTCATGTAAAGGATTCCGAGTTCAATCCAACCGGTAAAAAAGGAGCCTTTGGTGGGTATAACAATTGGGGAGATCGTGCCGGTAGATACCGCTCGTTGGGTGATGGTCAAATTGATTTTAAAAGTATCTTCTCTAAATTGACCCAATATGGATGCGATGTTTGGGCAGTTATGGAATGGGAGTGCTGCATCAAAAGCCCGGAACAAGGT
>JAHHKH010000413.1 GCA_018679695.1 Maribacter sp. | reverse complement strand
ATATGCTATTGAGCTGTTCAAGGGCGAGGAATGTGTTTTTCATTTATTGAATACCTATACACCAGCAATATCCAGTAGTAGGTTCATGGCTACCACTTTTAGCAGCGGTCAGTTAGAAGATGGTGTGAGCGATAATTCAGAACGGGGATTAAAAACTGTACTGAAAAAGATCAATAAGACTTTTAATTATCCAGGACATAGTTTTAAGACAATTTCGTCCTTTAGTTTGTTGGTCGATGAGATTAAGGATATTGTTGAAAAAGAGGCAATTGATTTGATAGTTACTGGTACCAAAGGGGCTTCTGGACTTGAAGAAGTTTTTATGGGCAGTAACACGGTAAGAATCATAAAATCGATAAAAAACTGTCCGGTCCTTGCAATTCCACAGTTCTTTGAGTTTATTACCCCAACCGAAATTGCCTTCGCCACGGATTTCAATCGTTTTTATACCCAATCAGAGTTGCAGCCAATAATCGATTTGGCAAATACTTTTAAAGCTGCCATTCGAATTGTTCATGTACAGTATGAAATAAAGGCATTGACCGAAATACAACTATTTAATCTTAATATGCTTCGCAAGTATCTTGGCGAATGTGAGCATTATCTGCACACAGTTTCCGAATTGAATTCCGTTTCAAAAACACTGGAAGTTTTTGCAGAGGAATTGGATATTCACTTGTTGGCCATGTTAAATTACCAACATAGCTATGTAGAAAAAATGACACGTGAACCGGTTGTTAAACGGCTAGCCTTCCACACGCAAATACCTTTATTGGTGATACCAGAGCTTGGAATGAGCAGGCCATCAAAATCTAGAATTGGTAAGGAAAATGTGGCCGCTGATTAGGATCGACCTATAGGATGGTCCTCATAAAAATCCTGGAACGATTTTTCGGTTACATAATCGTCGGTCAAGACTTTATATACCATATACACAATCATTAATTGACCTAATACAGTGATGTAAAATACCCAATTAAAGGGGAAATTCATCGCGGCCATGATGGTTACGATGACTAAGGTAATTGTGGTATTCGCCACCCAAAACATTGCGGAATTCTTCATTTTTTTCTCGAAAAGTACTAAAAGTTGTCTTTTTTAGGGTTAAAAAAAAGCCAAAATATATTGCTATTGGCAGACTGGTTCTATTTGTTTCAATCGCTTAAGATTGATTATTTTTATAAAAACAATATGAACATACCCCGTACAGATAAAAAAAGGGTTGTTATCATTGGGGGCGGTTTTGCTGGCATTTCACTTGCTAAACAACTCAGAGACCTAGATATACAATTGGTGCTTATCGACAAGCATAATTATCACACCTTTCAACCTTTATTATATCAAGTTTCAACCAGTGGCTTGGAACCCGATTCCATTGCTTACCCATTACGTAAAGTTTTGAAGAAACTAAAGAACTTTCATTTTCGTTGGGCGACGGTAGAATATATTGATGCCAAGCAACAGCTTATTTCAACGACAATAGGGAGTTTAACTTTTGACTATTTGGTCATTGCTACGGGTACCAAGACTAATTATTTTGGAAACACGGCCATAGAAAAGTATGCTATGCCTATGAAGAATGTGCCCCAAGCACTTAACATTCGGAGTTTAATGCTGCAAAACTTTGAGAAGGCCGATGATTGTGAAGATGAAGAAGAACGCAAAGCGTTTTTGAATTTTTGCATTATTGGTGCGGGACCAACAGGTGTGGAATTGGCGGGGGCATTTGCCGAACTTAAAAAACACGTATTTCCCAAGGACTATAAACATCTAAATATTGCCGAGATGCAAATCAATCTGTTTGAAGGTGCAGCCCGTGTATTGCCGCCCATGAGTGAAACGGCATCAGAAAAAGCCATGCAGTTTTTAAATAGTTTAGGGGTAAATGTACATTTGAATACCATAGTCCAGGATTATAACGGGGAAATAATGACCTTAAAATCCCTGGAAAACATACGTACCCGGAATTTCATTTGGACAGCGGGCGTAACCGGTGCCACTATACAAGGATTTACCAACGATAAATTTGTTGAAAATTTTAATCGGTACAGAGTCAATGAATTTAATCAAGTTGTGGGGTATGGGAACATCTTTGCCATAGGTGATATTGCCTATATGAAGACCGTGACCTATCCACAGGGACATCCGCAAGTAGCACAACCGGCCATTCAGCAAGGAAAACACTTGGCCAAGAACTTGAAATATTTACTTTCTGGAAATCAGATGCGGCCTTTTAAATACTTTGATAAAGGGACAATGGCTACAATAGGGAGGAACAAAGCTGTGGTGGATTTAAAAAATGCGAAATTTGGAGGTTTTTTCGCATGGTTTATTTGGATGTTCGTACATCTAATGGCTTTGGTTGGTTTTCGCAATAGGGTAATCGTCTTTTTCAACTGGGCCTATAATTACATAAATTTTGACAAGGCTGCCCGTTTGATAGTTCGACCCTTTTCGTCATAAAAATAATTGGTCGAAATCTCAATTTCTAGATAAGGGTTATTAATTTCCTTCGTATATTTGCAATGTTGTGTTGGGCTTCAATTTGGATTGAAGCCATGGTGAAAATGTCATTTAGACATGAACCAATGAAAGGCTTTCCAATAATGGGAGGCTTTTTTTGTGCAATAGCACAAAAGGAAGAACTATTGCGAAAATCTGATTTTTTCTATTTATCGATGAATACGTTTTATTGAAATAATGGTTTGTCGTATTTTTAAGGAAGTTAATGTAGTTATTCAATTATTCAATTATGCCATTATATCACAGACTTGGGAAAATACCCTCGAAGAGACACACGATTTTTAAAAAGGCCGATGGTTCATTGCACCATGAGCAATTGTTTGGCACTATAGGTTTTGATGGTATGTCCTCCCTGATGTATCATTTGCACAGGCCTACCATGGTCAAAGAAGTTGGTATAACTGAGGCCTTATCGCCAAAGGCCGTTGTTTCCCACAATATTAAATCACGTTTACTTAAAGGGTTTCAAGTACAGCCCGAAGAGGATTATCTGGAAAGCAGAAAGATAGTCCTTTTTAATAGTGATGTGAATGTGGCATTGGCAGCACCCACTAAATCGATGACTAGTTATTTTTACAAAAATGCCGATGCCGATGAACTGTTGTTCGTACATAAAGGTTCAGGTACACTAAAGACATTGTTGGGTGAAATTCCTTTTGAGTATGGGGATTATCTATTAATTCCCCGTGGAATGATCTATCAAATTGATTTTGATTCGGTAGACAATCGACTATTGGTGACAGAATCATTTAGCCCTATTTATACACCCAAAAGATATCGCAACTGGTTTGGGCAGCATTTGGAGCACTCCCCGTTTTGTGAGCGCGATTTTAAATTGCCACAGAATTTGCAGACCCATGATGAACAAGGGGAATTCATGATGAAAGTTAAAAAGCAAGGCCAATTACATCACTTAGTCTACGCATCCCATCCTTTTGATGTTGTAGGTTGGGATGGATATAATTTCCCATACGGGTTTTCAATTCACAATTTTGAACCCATAACCGGAAGGGTTCACCAGCCACCCCCGGTACATCAGACTTTCGAAACGAACACTTTTGTGGTATGTTCGTTTGTGCCACGCTTGTATGACTACCATCCAGAAGCCATACCGGCACCCTACAATCATTCCAATATAGATTCGGATGAGGTGCTGTATTATGTTGAAGGTGACTTTATGAGCCGCAAAAATATTGATAAAGGCTATATATCCTTGCATCCTGCAGGTATTCCACACGGTCCACATCCGGGTACCTATGAAGCAAGTATCGGTAAATCAAAAACCGAGGAATTGGCGGTTATGATAGATACTTTTAAACCATTGCAACTAACTCAGGCCGCAATGGATATTGATGATGGCAAATATTACCAATCTTGGTTGTAGATTCTGGCCTACTAGAAGAACAATGCATTATTATTGAATTCCTATTTTTTGGCAGTGAGGCTTGATTATTGCCTGTTATGCACCACATAATGTATGAGTGAAGCCGCTAGTTTGGCGGTTTGGTTGTCAACATCATAGTTTGGGTTCATTTCGGCAATATCCAATGAAATCAACTTTTTCGATTTTAGTATGAGTACCATTGACTCAAGAACAATTTTAGGGGTAAATCCCATGGGTGAAGGGGCACTTACCCCAGGTGCATACGCTGATGAGAAGCCATCCAAATCTATAGTGAGATAAATATAATCGACTTTCTGGATAAAGTCTTGAAGTTTCCTCACAATTAATTCGGCATGATCCATAGTGAACTCTTTGTTTTCAAGGTAACCTACACCCAGTTCTTGGGCAGTGGCAAACAACTTTCTGTCATTCGCATCCCTTCGAATGCCCAGACATAGGTAATTGAAAGAGCTACCATTCGCTTGGCAGTCTTCTGCGATTTGATAAAAAGGGGTACCGGAGGTATTGCCTTTATCGTTGGTACGTAAATCAAAATGGGCGTCGAAATTTATAATTCCGATGGTCTCTTCCGTGACGAGTGATCTTTTAATCCCGTTGTAATGCCCGTAGGCGATGTCATGTCCGCCGCCAAGTAGAATTGGAAACGAATCTTGTTTCAAAAGTTGGGTAACTTTTTCTGCCAATAAATTTTGTGTGGCTTCCATATCACCATCCTCACAAGCAATATTACCGCAATCAACAAGATTAAGTTCGGTATCCAAATGATTTGGCATTTTTGCCAGTTGGGTCTTTATGGCATCAGGTCCGTTTTTCCCACCTATCCTGCCTTGGTTACGCTTTACACCTTCATCGCAAGCATATCCCAAGATTGCTATGGAACTTGTGGTAATTTGATCAGGCGAAGAATAGGATACTTTTTCGTGGAGGTAAAGCTCCTGATTTGATTTTCTCCCGGCCCATATTTTGGGATTGGGTTTTTTATAAATAGCCATAATCAATCGAATAAATTATTCAATATTTCATCATCCACTAGATTAGGTAGGGTAACCTTCAGTTCCGGGGTACGCTTCATTTCCCGTTTAATGGCGAATAACGCCTCTTTGTTCCTTGCCCAGCTTCTTCGCGAAATACCGTTGTTGACATCATAAAAAAGCATACTCTTTAATCGTCTTGAGGCTTCTTTGGAACCATCGAGAACCATTCCGAAGCCACCATTGATGACTTCTCCCCAGCCAACACCACCACCATTATGAATAGAGACCCAGGTCGCCCCTCTAAAACTATCCCCTATTACATTGTGTATGGCCATGTCTGCCGTGAACTTACTTCCATCGTAAATATTGCTGGTCTCTCGAAAAGGGGAGTCGGTTCCGCTAACATCATGGTGGTCGCGACCTAAAACTACAGGTGCCGAGATTTCGTTGGATCGGATTGCCTGATTAAATGCATCGGCAATTTTGGCCCGTCCTTCAGCATCGGCATACAAAATGCGGGCCTGGGAGCCTACAACTAAATTGTTTTGTTCGGCCTCTTCTATCCATTTAATATTGTCCTGCATTTGTTGTTGTATTTCTTCAGGCGCGATTGCTCTTATTTGCTCCATGACCTTTAAGGCAATAGCATCTGTTCTTCGTAGATCTTCGGATTTACCCGAGGTACATACCCATCTGAATGGACCAAAACCATAGTCAAAACACATGGGACCCAAAATATCCTCAACATAGGAAGGATATCGAAAATCTATTTTATTCTCGGCCATGACATCGGCACCAGCTCGGGATGCTTCCAGTAAGAATGCATTTCCATAGTCAAAAAAATACGTTCCTTTGGCAGTATGATTGTTTATAGCGTTGACTTGTCTCCTTAATGATTCCTGCACTTTTGCCTTAAAGGCTTCTGGATCACTACTCATCATAGTATTCGATTCCTCAAAACTTAATCCTACGGGATAATAGCCCCCTGCCCATGGGTTGTGCAATGAAGTTTGGTCAGAACCTAAATGGATATAGATATTTTCCGAATCGAAACGTTCCCAAACCTCCACTATATTGCCTATAAAGGCCAGTGAAACGATTTCATTTTCTTGGAGTGCAATTTTGGTCCTTGCCACTAGTTGATCCATATCATCGATGAGTTCATCGACCCAGCCTTGTTCATATCTTTTACTTGCAGCTGCACGGTTTACTTCCGCACAAACGGTAATGCAACCGGCAATATTCCCAGCTTTGGGTTGAGCCACACTCATTCCTCCCAATCCTGCGGTCAAAAATATTTTCCCTTTGGAGGATTCATTTTTTTTCAGGACTTTACGAAAGGCATTCATTACCGTAATTGCCGTGCCATGTACAATTCCTTGAGGTCCGATATACATGTAGGAACCGGCAGTCATTTGCCCATATTGGGTAACTCCCAATGCGTTATATTTCTCCCAATCGTCTGGTTCGGAATAGTTGGGGATCATCATGCCATTGGTAACTACCACCCTAGGTGCTTCTTTTGAGGATGGGAACAGGCCCATGGGATGACCCGAGTACATATGAAGGGTTTGCCCATCGGTCATTGTGGCCAAGTACTTTAATGTCAACAGATACTGCGCCCAATTTTGGAATACTGCCCCATTACCGCCATAGGTTATCAATTCCTCGGGATGTTGCGCGACAGCGGGATCTAAATTGTTCTGGATCATCAGCATTATGCTCGCTGCCTCTAAAGTTTTGGCCGGATACCCTCCAATTGGCCGGGCATAAATAGGATAGTCTGGCATGAAACGGTACATATAAATCCTACCGTAGTCAATTAATTCCTGTGCAAACTCAATGGAAAGTTCTTTATGCCAATCCTCTGGAAAATAACGCAATGCATTACGAATGGCCAACTTTTTCTCTTCTGGCGAAAGTATTTCCTTTCTTTTTGGGGCATGACTAATTGTTGACGACCGTTCCTTTTTTTTGGGTAACTTTTTTGGAATACCTTGAAGTATTTTGGATTTGAAATCTATTTGAACACTACTGGTTTGCATTTTGAATCAGTGTTTATGTTTGTTATATACGAGTTCCCCATTTTTCCAAACCATACATGGTTTAAAATTCCCTTGGTTGTATAACACTTCCTTATAATCATTCGTATGGAAAATGTTAAGGTCGGCCAAAAATCCTTCGTTCAATTGTCCTCTATCTTTTAATTTCAGAGCTGCAGCGGCCCTAAAAGTAATTCCCGCCAAGACTTCCGCATTACTCAATTTTTGGAAGGTCCCTAGAATTGCAGCTTGAGTCAATAAATAGCCCATAGGTGCAGAACCAGGATTATGGTCGCTGGCAATGGCCAACGCTCCTCCGGCATCCAATATCTTGCGGGCTGGAGTAAAATCACAGCCTAGACCTATTGATGCTCCAGGTAAAGCCATCGCAATGACATTACTTTGGGCCAAAAGGGCTATCTCGGTATCGGTACTAGCTTCTAGATGATCAGCGCTTATTGCATTGTGCTGTACTGCAACTTTGCTACCTCCGGTTGAAAACTGATCGGCATGTACCGTAATATCAAAACCTAGTTCGGAAGCTTTATTGAAATAGGGTTCAATCAATTCTGGCGTAAATGCGCCTTCTTCAATAAAGGCATCAACTCTAAGGGCAAGTTTTTCTTTAATAAGTCTTGGAAATAACTTGCTGGCAATTTCCTCCAAGTATTCTGCAGGGCTGCCTTTATAATCTTTTGGAAACATATGTGCCGCAAGGCAGGTTGGGATCAAATCCAAAGCGATGAGGGTATTGGCCTCTTGTATGGCATATAGCATTTTTAATTCTTCTTCAAGCGAGAGTCCGTATCCACTCTTGACCTCGATTGTAGTTACGCCATTGGTAAGATGTCTTTTAGCTCTTTTTACAATTCCTTTTATTAGCTCAGGTCTTGTGGCTTTCCGTGTTTGGGTTACCGTATCCCAAATGCCACCTCCGGCTTTAGAGATTTCCAGATAGGTTTTTCCTGAATTTCGCATGGCATAATCATTGGCCCTGGACCCCCCAAAACATATATGGGTATGTGCATCAATAAATCCTGGGAGGCAAATATGGTCCCCCGATAATTGTTGCACTTCTGTAGCATTTGATTTTTCATGGGCTAGCATGTTTGCGAATTTGTCTATGGCTTGTATCTTGTTCCCTTCAATTAGAACCCCGCCATCCTGGATTATTTCCAATTGATTATCCATTATTGCCCCCTTCAGGGAGAGATTGGTCATGGGGATGATTTGTTTAAAAGGACCTATAAGCTTCATGTGCATTATCTTTTTTAATAATTAAAAGGGGTTCCACCTAAGTAGCAATGATACTAATGGATTAGCCTTAAAATACTTCAAAATCCGTGGAAAAGGGAGTCTTGAATGAAATCTTTTTATCCTTTTTGGTCTTATTTATTATTTGAATAATGGTCTTGTCTTTTATCATTGCAATCCCTTTTTCGATATCATCGGCAAACACACGGTCTTTCTTGGCAAAGGAAACTCTTTTGCGAACTTCTTTATAGACTTTATCCAGCAAAATACCCGATTTCATGGGTTTTCGGTACTCAAAGGCCTGCGCAGCAGTCAATAATTCAATCGCCAATATTTTTTCCACGTTGTCTATCACCTGTAATGCTTTTCGACCACTAATAGATCCCATGCTTACATGATCTTCTTGCCCTAAGGAGGTGGGTATGCTGTCTGCACTCGCTGGGAAACACAAGCCCTTGTTTTCACTTGCCAATGCCGCTGTTGTGTATTGCAAGATCATATAGCCAGAGTTTATTCCGGTATCTTCCATCAAGAGTTTGGGCACCCCGGGACTATTACCCTCCAACGCCAAATAAATTCTTCGGTCGGAAATGTTCCCAACTTCTGATGCCGCCAAACAGGCATAATCCAAGGCCATTGCTAGAGGTTGACCATGAAAATTTCCACCACTAATGGTCAGCTCCTCATCAATGATAATGGGGTTGTCTGTTACGGAATTCAATTCAACCTCCAACAATTCCTTTAGATGCAACCAAGCAGTTCGGGATGCACCATGCACTTGCGGAATGCAACGCAGTGAATAGGGATCTTGAACCCGTTCACAATCAGCATGGGATTCCATAATCTGAGAACCTTTCAACACTCGTTTTACTCTTTTTGCCACATGCATATTACCTTTAAAAGGCCTGAGCGCATGCAGTTCATTGTAAAAGGGTTTAATTGATCCCTGCAGGCCCTCAATCATCATGGCACCTATTATATCTGCTTGTGATAGACAATTATGAAGTCTTTCAACTACCTTGATGGCATGGGCAGCGATGAATTGGGTACCATTAATAAGGGCAAGTCCTTCCTTAGGACCTAGTTC
>JAHHKH010000411.1 GCA_018679695.1 Maribacter sp. | reverse complement strand
CATGTTCGGAACGGTTTGGATTGCAATAGTTATGGGATTATTGATCGTTCTATTCTTTTTGCTAAAAAAGAAAAAATTCAAAGTACCTATTCTTCCAATGGCCCTGATTGTGGTGATTACGCTTCTATTTTCACTATCTGTGGATTTTGTGTTCAACAATGTATTTGAACAAAGACACAGAGATCGTTTTAGCCTATGGTTACGGTTGGAAAAAGACCCGAATAAACTGGAACAGATTAGAAAGACTATTGGTTACAATACTTATCAGTCAGAAAAGGCAATTGAATCAGGTGGATTTTGGGGTAAGGGATTTTTAGAAGGAACCAGGACCAAAGGTGATTTTGTACCCGAACAACATACCGATTATATTTTCAGTTCGGTAGGTGAAGAATGGGGATTTATGGGCACAGTAACAGTGATTCTACTTTTTACCATACTATTCTTAAGATTGGTTTCATTGGCAGAAAGACAAAAAACAGCATTTCCAAGAATGTACGGCTATGGGGTTATTTCTATTCTGCTCATACATTATTTCATCAATATTGGTATGGTAATCGGTGTTTTGCCAACAATAGGTATTCCGCTACCTTTTTTTAGCTATGGAGGTTCAGGGCTACTTTTCTTTACCATTTTGCTTTTTATTTTCTTAAAGTTGGATTCAAACAGACTAAAAGAAGGAATCTAGAATTTCCAACCTGCCAAAGTTGATTGACTTTCCAACTTGGATTCTGTACTATTAGGTAGTTTTCGAAAAAAATCCAATCCTGTAACCTTTTCAACCTTGTCCACAGGTACCACAAAATGGTGCAAAGGTTCTGTACTTTCATAATTGGGAATTAAAAAAGCGATCATTTTTAAGTTTTCCCTATCTCCTTTGGCCACAATCTTATAATAATATTTTGGCACATCAACATCCTCATCCCCTATTTCATCAAGTCCTTCTTCGAGAACACCGCCAGTAACTATGAATATGTCACCATACCTCTTTGCCCATTGTCGAACTTGTATTTCCAATCGGTTCCAGACCCCCGCATTAAATTCCCTGTCTTGTGGGCTAATATTACTTGTATAAAAGGTTTCATTATAAGCAAATTCTGAGAATCGACGATCTCCTGCTGGGCAAAGATGCCCACGATCATAACCAGAACCTTTATAGTTGCGCCAATCAGCCGATTTAGTTTTTACTTTAGGATCTTCAATAAAATATGGGCGATCACGATCATCATACGTTAAATGACTTCTTTTGAGCATGTATGCCACCCACTCAGCTTGTTCAAAATCTTCATTATAAGACAACTTAAAATGGTTATGTTCCACAATAACGCCCGTTGATGTACTTGGCAAAAAATAGGATGGGATATCGGTTTTAAGTCCATCATCATCTGTAGTGGAATACGAATCAGGAGTATAAAAATTTTCAAATAACCAAAAACCAATGATACACAGCAACAGTAAAACCGTGTATATAGCTTTATTTTTATTTCTTTGGTTCACTGGGGCAAATTTAGCTTAAATTAGTCCTGATAATGACAAATCATTTTGTAAGGTTTAAGTTGTTTTGGAGTCAAAGATAATGACTTCTCAAATTAACTGATTTAAAGCGTAATTTGAATATTAAATTTCACGAACCATTTAAAAAAGAAAGGAAGAAAACCATGCTAACATGGAAAGAAGTAATCAATTTTGCAGTAAAAGGAAATCCAAAACCAGATAGGAGGATTGAAAAAACAGATGCGGAATGGCGCGAAATTTTAAGCCCTGAGCAATATAGGATTACACGGCATAAAGGAACCGAGGCACCTCATTCAGGGGAGCTCTGTGGTATTCATGAAGCTGGTAAATATAACTGTATTTGCTGTAATTCACCTCTTTTTGATTCTACGATTAAATTTGAATCAGGAACAGGGTGGCCAAGTTTTACCCAACCCGTAAAGGAGAATGCAATTAAATACGATAAGGATACTGCATTTGGCATGGTTAGGGTAGAAGTCATGTGCAATACTTGTGATGCACATTTGGGTCATGTTTTCCCAGATGGTCCAGAACCCAGCGGGTTGCGCTATTGCATTAATTCAGAGTCCATGAAATTAGAACCTGCCGCTTCAGGCAATAAAGAAAGGATTGTAAATGAGCAATAAGAATTTTCAAGTAGCCACCCTAGGCGGTGGATGTTTTTGGTGTATTGAAGCTGTTTTTAACGAAATCAAAGGTGTTGAAAAGATAGTCTCAGGTTATACTGGGGGCACTGCTCCAGGTAAGCCAACATATAGGGAAGTCTGTTCGGGTCTAACCGGCCATGCCGAAGTAGTACAAGTAACATTTGACGAAGATGTGATTTCTTATAAAGATCTGTTGATTGTATTTATGACCAGTCATGACCCAACGACTTTGAATCGTCAAGGTGGTGATACGGGAACCCAATATCGATCTGTGATTTATTATCATGATGATACCCAAAAAGAGATTGCAACCATTGTTTCTGAGGAGGTAGCCTCCTATTATGATAATCCCATTGTCACCGAAATAAGTTCATTGGGAGTTTTTTATGAAGCCGAAGATTATCATCAGGACTATTACAGAAATAATACAACACAAGGGTATTGCAGTGCTGTGATTACACCAAAATTGGCAAAACTACGTAAGATGCATGCCGATAAGTTAAAAGGGGTATCTGCTTAAATAATTAACCATAAACTTAAATAGCTAATATTTGGGGGGTATTTTACTCCCCAAATAACACTATTGATTTAATTTTAGAAAGGAAACTAAAATGAATAACGAGATTAAATATGGAATAGATGGGTACAAGGCACATGAATTTAAAGTCGACAAATGGATTGATGCCAATGGAAAACCAACTAAGCCTATAAAGCTTTCCGACCTTGAAGGTAAATTCAAGGTAATCTATTGCTTTCAAAGCTGGTGTCCCGGTTGTCATAGCAGAGGACTACCGGCCTTACAGGAAATGACCAAAGCTCTAAAAAACAACGATAATGTTACCTTTCTAGCTATTCAAACAGTATTTGAAGGTTTTCAGGAGAATACTTATGATAAAATAATTGAAGTACAAGAGAAATATGGCCTTGAAATTCCTTTTGGCCATGATCCCGGTGATGATGATTCACACAACCGATCAAAAGTAATGCAGCATTATAGAACCGGGGGTACTCCTTGGTTCATTTTCATTGACCAAAAAAACAATGTGGTCTTCAATGATTTCCATTTGAATGTCGGGAATGCCATAGCGTTATTAAAAACCATAGTATAATTTAATGAAAGACATCCCTAAAATAAAATTATATGGTAATTCCGGATGTCGCAAGACACATTATTATC
>JAHHKH010000044.1 GCA_018679695.1 Maribacter sp. | reverse complement strand
TTCTAAGGCCGCAGATGAGTATAAGTCTGGAAAATATTATAAACTTATTAGAGATTGGAGCAAGAAAGAACAAGTTACTTGTTTTTATTTCGAAGCGTTTGATGAACCATGGAAAGATGCCGCTAACGAAGGTGGTTCTGAAAATCATTTCGGACTAATAACCAACAATGGGGAAGCAAAATACGCCTTATGGGATTTGGTTGATAAAGATGTTTTTAAGGGGTTAACAAGAGATGGGAATCCTATATCCAAAACATTTAATGGTAACAAAGAAGATTTATTATTGGAGGCCCTGGTTCCTCCATTGGCATAAGAGAACAGTTTATTACATTAATTATGAAAAATTATTTATCTATCATTAGAATTTGTGCACTTATTCTTTTAATCGGTTTTACAGGGTCTTGCAGTAAAGTTAATAAGAAGGATGTCGAAGAAGAAGTTCCAATGAAAGAAGTTTCAGCTGAGGATATTTTAGGGAATCCTGATTATTTAGCCATGTCCTATGGAGGTTATCGATATGCCGATCACGGCATTGAACCATCAATAGGTCAGCTCAAAGAGGATATGAAACTTTTAGCTGCAATGGGTATTAAAATGCTACGCACCTATAAGGTTCACATGCCACAAGCCATAAACCTACTAAAAGCCATTAGTGAATTAAAGCAAGAAGATCCCAATTTTGAAATGTATGTGATGCTTGGTGCTTGGATCGATTGTAAAAATGCCTGGACCGATCAAGATCCAATTCATAATGAAGAGAGTGAGGCGAATGAGGCTCAAATTCTTGTAACGGCGCATTTGGCAAATAAATATCCAGATATTGTAAAAGTAATCGCGGTAGGAAATGAGGCCATGGTAAAATGGGCTGCAACTTATTACGTTGAACCATGGATAATTTTGAAATGGGTTAATCATCTTCAAGAGTTAAAGCAAGAAGGAAAATTACCTAAAGATTTATGGATAACAAGTTCGGATAATTTTGCATCCTGGGGAGGTGGCGGTGACGAATACCATGTGGAAGATTTAAACAAATTGATAAAAGCGGTTGATTTTATTTCTATGCATACCTACCCGATGCACGATACGCATTACCAACCAGAATTCTGGCAAAAACCATTTGCTAAAGAAGGTATGTCGGATTTAGAGAAAATAGATGCATTAATGTTAAGAGCAAAGGAGTATGCTATTTTACAATATGGAAACGTAAAAACATACATGGATTCACTTGGCGTAAATAAACCTATTCACATTGGAGAAACAGGTTGGGCCAGTGTTTCTACTGGCCACTATGGCCCTAAAGGATCAAGAGCAAGCGATGAATATAAAGAAGCGCTTTATTACCACCACATGCGGGATTGGACAAATGAAGCAGGATTATCCTGTTTTTACTTTGAAGGATTTGATGAACCATGGAAAGGTGGTGAAAACCTTGGTAATTCCGAAAAGCACTTTGGACTGTTTACTGTAGACGGGAAAGCTAAATATGTAATATGGGATATGGTTGACAAAGGAATCTTTAAGGGCCTAACAAGAAATGGTAATCCTATCACAAAAACTTTTAATGGTGATAAAGAAGCATTGATGAAAAGCGTAGAAGTTCCTCCCACCTCAGAAGAGAATGCAGGTAGAAAGCAAGAATGATTAAAAAGGACATATGGGAGCGCTAAAGTATGTAATAGGAATCATGTTAATCTTAGTTATGCTAAGCTGTAATAATCGGAAAGAAAAATTAGAGGTACAAGTATTCGAAACCTCTGCAAGTGGTAATAAACTAAAAAACATTACAGAATTTACTACTGGTGATAAACCTGTAAGTATAAAATTATTACCTGAAGAAAAATTCCAAACCATTACAGGGTTTGGAGGTGCGTTTACAGAATCTTCTGCCTATTTATTGAATAAATTGGGGAAAGAGAATCGTAAAAAAATTATTGATGCCTATTTTAGTAAGGATGGCGCGAATTACTCCCTGACAAGAACGCATATGAATTCTTGCGATTTTTCTTTGAGCAATTATTCATACAGTCCTGTTGAAGGAGATAAAAACTTGGAGCATTTCTCAATTAAGGAAGACAAAGACGATTTAATTCCTATGATTAAGGATGCCATGGCTGCTTCTGAAGATGGATTCAAGATCTTTGGATCTCCATGGACTGCAGCTCCATGGATGAAGGATAATAACAAGTGGGTAGGAGGTAAATTATTGCCTGAATACTATGATACCTGGGCTTTGTTTTTCTCGAAATATGTAGATGCCTATAAGGAAGAAGGAATTGATATTTGGGGGTTCACCGTAGAAAATGAACCGCTAGGAAATGGGAATAACTGGGAAAGTATGCATTATACTCCAGAGGAAATGACCGAGTTTGTAGTTAATCATTTAGGACCAAAACTAGAAGCTGATGGAAAAGGAGATTTAAAAATTTTAGGCTACGACCAAAATAGGGAACATTTAAAAGAATGGGTAGACGTCATGTTTAGGGATGAAGCTAGTTCAAAGTATTTTTCTGGCACGGCAATACATTGGTACGCCAGCACCTACGAAGTATTTCCAGAAGAATTGCAATATGCGCATGAAAAAGCTCCAAATAAACTCCTTATTCAAGCTGAGGCTTGTATCGATGCCCAAGTTCCAGTCTGGCAAGACGATAGGTGGTATTGGAAAAAAGAGGCTACAGATTGGGGGTTTGATTGGGCCCCGGATGCGGACAAGCATTTACATCCTAAGTATGCACCAGTAAACCGTTATGCCCGGGATATCATTGGTTGTTTGAACAACTGGGTAGACGGATGGGTAGATTGGAACATGGTGTTGGATACGAAAGGTGGACCAAACTGGTTTAAAAACTGGTGTATAGCTCCAATAATCGTAGATCCTCAAAAAGATGAAGTGTATATGACTCCACTTTACTATACCATGTCCCATTTTAGCAAATATATTCGTCCAGGGGCTGTTAGAATTGGCCTTGAAAAATCTGATCAGGCTTTATTGGTAACGGCAGCGAAGAATCCAGATAATTCAATTGCAGTGGTTATATTCAATGACAGCGAAGATTCCAAATCAATCAATTTATCATTGAATAATAGATCAAATGATATAACCATAAATGCGAAAGCCATTCAAACTATAATAATTCCCGATACGCTTTAATTAAATCTAAGAAAACCAACCAAAAACAAGTAATTATGTCAGGATACAAAACAGCCGCAAAAGACAAAGTCCCAGTTGGGCAAAAAGCCGCCTTTGGCGCAGGTCATTTTATATTGAATATTTTACCAGGAACACTTGGTGTATTCATACAATTCTTCTTGCTTACTGCTTGGGGGGTAGACCCTCTTTGGGCTGGACTTTTAGGAGGTTTACCAAGAATTTTCGATGCTATTACAGACCCTATAATGGGTTTTATCTCTGACAATACCAAATCAAAATGGGGACGAAGAAGGCCCTACATTTTTCTTGGCGCAATAATAAGTGGAATACTTTTCTTTTTAATGTGGCAACTTGATGATAATGCTTCCCAGACATACATCATATGGCATGTAATGGTAATTCAAATATTATTCCTTGTTGGTAATACAATGTTTGCAACCCCTTTAGTTGGGCTAGGATACGAAATGACGCCAGATTATAACGAAAGGACTAGACTGATGGCATTCGCGAATACGATGGGCCAAGTTGCTTGGATGATCGTTCCTTGGCTATATGTAATTATTCCAGATTCAAATACATTCAATACCCAAACGGAAGGTGTTCGTACTATGGCACTTATTGTAGGGGCAATGTGCGTAGTGTTTGGAATTTTGCCAGCATTATTTTGCAAGGGTATCGATTCCTCCCATATGGAAAATCGAAAGGAAATTAATTTTAAAACACTCGCTGCAAACTTGAAAGATCTGTTTGTAGGGATTGTTCAAGTTTCCAAGAACAAACCTTTTATGAAGTTGTGTGGAGC
>JAHHKH010000393.1 GCA_018679695.1 Maribacter sp. | reverse complement strand
CCAAATTTTTGGCGTCCACCAACAGATAATGACCTGGGCAATGGCATGGATAAATGGGCCAAACAATGGCAGGATGCCACCTACAACTACCGGGCTACTTTGGTAAGTAAACCGATTTACAAGGGCGAAGGAGTTGCATATCAAGTAAGGTACGATACTCCAGTTAATGACTTTGAAGTTTTTGTTTGGTATTCACTATATCCCGGTGGTCAATTAACTGTTGATTATAATTTTCAGCCCAAAAAAGAAAATCTACCAAACATTCCTCGTTTAGGAATGTATCTCACACTTAGTAATGCCTTCAAGGAAATCACCTGGTATGGCAAGGGTCCTATAGAGAGCTATTGGGATAGGAAAACCGGTGTAAAGACCGGATTATACACGGGGAAGGTCAAAGATCAATTTCATCGTTATCCAAGACCCCAGGAAACAGGTAACAAAACAGACGTTCGTTGGATGCAAATCCAATCCAATACAATGACGCTTCGGGCATCTTCGGACCAACTTATAAATGCCAGTGTTTGGCCCTTTGCAATGCCAGAAATTGATTTTACAAGTGGCGAAGGGGCAAAATCAGCTTCAGGATTGGTTCCTGTTACTAAAAAACATGGGGCAGAAATAAAAATTGGTGAAACAGTCCAATGGAATATCGATTTTCAACAAATGGGTGTTGGTGGGGATACTTCTTGGGGACGTTTGGTACACGAAGAATATACTTTACCCCCAAAAAAATACGCCTATTCATTTACCCTTGAACCGTTCAACCTGGATTAATGAAGTTAGGCATTATTCCTTGAACCAATCTTGAACCAATTGCCTTTCGTATCGATTGCCATCAACATGTTCAAATTCGTTTTTGGTCAAGTTTTGCGTATAGTCCTTGCCCCATTCTTTATGATGTAAGGCTACTTGTTTTATAGCATCACAGATAATTTCAATCTCAGAATTGGTCATGGTGGGGTGAATAGACATTCGCACCCAACCTGGTCTTTCCATAAGGCAACCCTCCAATATTTTTTGTTCAATGGCTTTTGAGGTCAACTCATTGACATGAAGTAGATAGTGCCCATAGGTACCTGCACAGGAGCAACCCCCCCTGGTTTGAATTCCGAAACGATCATTTAAAAGTTTTACCACAAGGTTATAATGTGCGTCATCGATATAAAAAGAGAAAATACCCAACCTATCTTGATGATCTCCCGCCAGAATATGCAGATTATCGATCTTGGATAGGCATTCGAATATGCGTTGGTTCATTTCGTTTTCCCTATTGTGGATATTCTGAACGCCCATTTGTTCTTTTAACCGAATTGCCAGTGCCGTGCGGATTGCCTGAAGAAATCCAGGGGTACCGCCGTCTTCACGGGTTTCAATATCGTCTATATAATCATGGTCTCCCCATGGATTGGTATATGTTACAGTTCCGCCACCAGGATTATCTGGTACAAGGTTCTTATATAATTTCTTATTGAAGACCAAAACACCGCATGCCCCGGGGCCACCCAAAAACTTATGTGGTGAGAAAAAGATAGCATCTAAATATTCTTCTTTGTTTTCAGGATGCATATCAATATCCACATAGGGCGCGGAACAAGCGAAATCAACGAAACAAAGTCCGTTGTTCCGATGGATCATTTTTGCAATTCTATGGTAATCCGTCCTAATTCCAGTGACATTGGAACAGGCTGTTATTGAAGCAATTTTTATGGCATTATCGCGATATTTCCTTAATAACTTTTCAAAACTATCGAAACAGATCAATCCCGTCTCATCACAGGGAATAACCTCAACTTTGGCTATAGTCTCTAACCATGAAGTTTGATTGGAATGATGCTCCATATGGGATACAAAAACAATAGGTCTCAATGCGTCGGGTATACGGGTGTGTTCTTTCAAGTTTTCAGAAACTTTTAGCCCCAAAATTCGCTGAAACTTATTCACAGCACCGGTCATACCAGTTCCAACAGTAATTAGAATATCATTCTCATTGGCATTGACATGCTGCTTAATTTCTTTTCGAGCCTTATGATAAGCCATTGTCATTACCGATCCAGTAAAGGAGGTTTCAGTATGTGTGTTGGCAACCAATGGGCCTATTTCATGTAATAATTTATCCTCAATGGGCCTATACAGTCTTCCACTAGCGGTCCAATCGGCATAAATTATCTTTTGCTTCCCATAAGGCGATTTGAAAGTTTGGTCTATTCCTACAATGTGTCGTCTAAATTGCTGAAAGTATGTTTCCAGTTCACTGGAAATTGATTTATTCAGAATTGAGGAGATACCCATATTATAATTTGTTTACTTCAATTAAGCGATGACCATAATCAATTTCAATGGTGCAAAATATCCCAAGGACATAATAAATTATGGCGTCTTAAAATTAATCAAAACATTTGATCATACCCCCTAAATGTAACGAAAAACAATCCTCGACAAAGACTAAAAAAAGAGGGGTTATGTTGATCCCAATTTCGGCCTTTGTAACAATTGTTACAGAAAAAGATATTTGATTCATTTAATATTAGACCTAAATAATAGATAAACTAT
Source organism: Maribacter sp. (assembly GCA_018679695.1). Taxonomy (GTDB): domain Bacteria; phylum Bacteroidota; class Bacteroidia; order Flavobacteriales; family Flavobacteriaceae; genus Maribacter_A. The sequence goes on along the minus strand of JAHHKH010000393.1, from coordinate 535 downwards.
GAAAAAAGATTTTGAAACCAATGTCATTGGCTGGGCCTTTATCGTGTCTGCCATAATGCTTTGGGGAGGTTGGTTTTTCTCACCACATCATTTAGGGGAGTACCTTGTCTCCTCCGATTTTAGTGCTGTAAGTGAGAATTTATGGACCTGGATTTGGATGTATCGAATTCATATTTTCGGATGGGTCATAATGGGAATTGCCATGTTTGCCCTAACTTCAATCGCTACTAAAAAACCGTATCGGGTCTTAATTTATCCAGGAGCTGGTATGATTATCGTAGGTACTTTTACCTTGGCTATAGCTGCTGCCTTTTATTACACATTCGGAGCCTGGGGTGTAGGAAAAATAGCGGGAAAATCACCGGAAGAAGTACAACAGATAATGGATGGGTTAAGTTACACCAATCATTATGTAACCTGTTTTGTTAGGTTTGGCCGGGTATTTTCAGGTGTAGGCTTGGTAATCTTAGGTGCCGCCTTTGTTAAATGGAATATGGTCAACAAAGGCCTTGGTTGGTTGACCATAATCATGGGG
>JAHHKH010000371.1 GCA_018679695.1 Maribacter sp. | reverse complement strand
GCGTTACTATCCTACATTGGAGGCCTCAAATTTGGTATGTTCACGGTAGCCTTAATTGGTATTGTTCTGTTTATTACAGGAGCTTATCGCTTTGGGTTATTGATGACCGGCAACCGAAAAGTGGCCGGATATACGGCGCTAATGGCTGTTTTCTCTTCGACCTTTGTTGAAACCCTTCATATTTTCGGACAATTACCTAGTATTATAGGGCTGTCTGTACTTCTACATACCTTACCTGAAATCTATTCATGGATCAAAACTGGCAAATTAAAATATTTGGCAACCAGTCTTTCACTCATTGCAGTAACGGTAACCTCACATCATGTGACACCCATTTTTGGTATGGTATTCTTTGTCTTTCCCTTAATTGGAATGGTCATTATGGATACGGCAAAAGACCAGGTAAAAACGAATAAAGCAATCACGTTCAAGATCTTTTTACGAACGTTTAAAAACCTCTTCTGGCGTATAGTCGGATTTGGGTTTTCTTCTTTGGTATTAATTGTGGTCTGTATTCTACCTTATTGGATAAATTCTAAAAAGAATCCCATTACCCAGGTACCTATACCCCATGGGTCCAGGGACAATTTTCTGGAGGTTTCCTCATCAGGGTTGGTTTTTTTCATAATTCCTTGGGGGATTCTCCTTTTTATAATGCCCTATATCTTCTACAGGTATTTTAGCAAACGTTACCTGTTTTTTGGTTTATCAATTGCCATGTTGACAATTTTGGGAACAGGTGGTACTACTCCGATCCCTTTGAAAATATTAGGTGAAACGGCTTTCAATATTTTAACCTTAGACCGTTTTACGCTTTGGGCGACCATTATGGCCTTACCCATTTTGGGCGAGTTCACCTATAGAATGGTTGAAGGTGATTTAAAAACCAATTTGCAAAATCGCTTTGGGGCGGTGTATCATAGAATTTTAGGTGGCTTGTTAGTCGGAGGTGTATTGTTCATGGTCATCTTCACTATGAGTCTCGGTTATTTTCGGCCGTCGCAGCCTTCAAAAATAAAAATGCTGCCCATCGTAAATTTCTTGAATCAAGATCAACATGACCAATGGAGATATCTGCCTCTAGGGTTTGGCGACCAAATGGCATGGCTCTCAGCCCAGACCAATGCAATGACGGTAGATGGCAATTACCATTCTGCACGACGATTGCCAGAATTAACAACGCGTGCTATCGAACGCTTGGAAAATTCAAAATTTAGAGGTGTTGAGGGTATTGGATCTTTACAACAATTCTTAACCATACCCGAAAAATACAACCTTAAATATATCTTCTCCAATGACAAATTCTACGATCCAGTATTGTACTTCTGTGGTTGGCAAAGATTGCAACAATTGGAAAATGGGATAATGGTATGGGAAAAATTGAATGTTCCCCCAATACCATCTATTTTACCTAAAGAAGAGGTACCCACATTTTTAAAAATTATGTGGGGCATAATTCCCATCCTGACAATTATTTTGGCATTCATCATTAATATTCAATTGGTTTGGTTCCGGGTTTTAAAATCTAAAAATATACCCGAACCCATGTATTTAAAATACGCAATCAAATACAATGGGTTTTCAAAATACTTGATTACCACCAATCATATTTGGGCAGGTTTTATCCTATTATGCATATCGTATGGGGTATATGAATTCTACCTTAATAATAGGGCTCAACTTTCCCCTCGGAATGTAGTACAGGCATATTATGATGCATTGGACTTCAAGGAGTTTAAGCAAGCTTATTCCTATTTAAATCCTGAAAGCGATGTAACCCTTTCACAATACATGTTGGAAGTTTCTGTAACTGATGGCATTTTAAGCTCCTATGCCAAACTGGATTCCATTAGCATTACGGTATTGGAAGAAACCGAAAACAATGCTAAGGTTCAAGTACGTACTAAATGGGTCACCCCATTAGAGAAAGTATTTAAAGACTATTATCATGAATTGATAAAAAAACATGGAAAGTGGTATCTAAGAGCCGCTGATTTCGATAATGATCTTCCTCCTAATCAACTTATTACCTCCAATGGCACCATTTTTTATAACCACGGTAGGCGAAGAATTACCACGCAACAGACGCATCATGAAGATGTTTTAAAACAGCCTGTTCTTGAAATATTATCCGCCAAACTGGTAAAATTAAACGGGCGGTTTTCAATTATTGGCGAATTGCAAAACGTTGATAATGTCCCAGCCGATGTAGTCATAAAAGGAACGCTCTATAACAATGATGATGTTGAACTTGCAAACTATAATGCCAAATATCACATCAAACACAAACTAATGCCCAAGGAAACAACAACCTTTAAGATAAATTTTGAAGGTAATGCCTGGTCCTCTACAGAGGATAACATGCCGGCAACTTTTGACCCTGACCAATTCACGCCAATTAATTTGGACGAGCAGCCAACAAAATTTAATCTACAATGTGCAGGTAATGTGACCAACACCGATTTATACAAGGAAGTAGCCTTACAGCAGATCCGTTTTACCGATGAACATATCGAAGGAGTATTGTTTAATTCAGGCGTTCAAGAAGTTACTATACCCCAATTGTTGATTTCATATTATGACAACGAAAAAGAGCTGCTGTGGGTAGACCATAAATTTTTGACGGAAGGTGTTCGTATTCAGCGAAAACAATATTTTGACTATCAAGTGATGGAACTCTCTGAATTGGACATTATCAATACTAGTTTGGAGCTTTGTTTTGTGAATGGTCTACCTAATTCGGAAATCGTAAAAAAAATAATTCCCTTCAGAGATAAAAATCATCGAAAGAACCAGTTACAGGAATATAAAGGCGATGGTTATAGTTTTTTGAAGTTTGAAGTCAATAGTTATATCGGAAATCCCAAATAATTTGAGATATACAATTTACATATTATGGCTTGTTATTTTGACCCAAGGGTGTTCTCCTGAAACACCTAAGCTTTATACATCTAGTAACAATCCATCAGTATTATTGACAAAACAAACAGACTATAATGCCGGGGATAATATTACATTGAGCTTTAAGAACAATCAAAATATCACAAGTGTACTTGTCCTAAAGAATGCTCTGGGTTCTTCTATTTTAGAACCTGTTTTTAAAGATGATGTAATGGAGTTCCAATTTCCAAGTAGCTATTCCCAAAAAGCTGGTTTATGCCATTGGCAATTAGTCGCATCCCAAGACAAACCAATTTCGGGCACCTTACAAATTGCCCCCAAAACTGAAAAAACAGCTCAGATTGAATCTTATCTTGGGCCTAGAAGTATAGCCGCCGGAAATAATGATTATTCCATGTTCGTTATCGTCCCGACGGATATGTATGACAATACGTTTGCGAACGGAACTGAAGTAACTGTAAAGCATCAGTTTAATGATACTATTTCCCAAAATAAAATTGAAATCAAAAATTTAATGGCTTGGACC
>JAHHKH010000294.1 GCA_018679695.1 Maribacter sp. | reverse complement strand
AAAAGTCTTCAAGTTACGATTGTTAACCCCCAACATATCCAAGCTTGGCATAATTGATTTTTGCAATTCTGCTTCACCATGAACCTCTAATAACACCTCTAAATGCAGGCTTTTGGCCAATTCCGATAACATCTTGATTTCAGGTTTGGACAATATAGCGGCAATCAATAGGATTACATCGGCCCCATGGGCTTTGGCTTCTATGATCTGATACTCATCAATGATAAACTCTTTTCGTAACAAGGGAATTTTAACCGAAGCCCTTGCGATAAGTAAATCGTCGAGCGAACCACCAAAGTATTTTCCATCTGTTAAAACCGACATGCCGCAGACTCCTGCTTTTTCATATCCTTTTGCAACATCGTATACGTTGAGATTCTGGTTAATAACCGCTTTTGATGGTGAACGACGTTTGTGTTCTGCAATAATCCCTGTGGCACTGTTTCGCAAGGAATTGGCCAAGGAAAGAGTTTTCCTTTTGAACAATATGGCATTTTCCAATTGTGAATAAGGAATCAATTCTTTTTTCAAATTAACTTCCTCTCTTTTATTAACTACGATTCTATCTAAAATATTCATTCGCAATAATCAATTAAGCGCTTAAGTCCTGTAATTTTTTTAGAGCAATCAATCCTTTTCCTGACAGTAGGGATTCAGACGCACTTTCAAACCCTTCTTTTGGGCTTATACCATTCACGGTGGCAATGGCAATACCGGCATTGGCACATACCACATTGTTTTGGGCTTCTGAACCCTTTCCTTTTAAAATATCCATGAAAATCTTTGCAGATTCCGCTATGGTTTCACCACCCGCGATTTGGGATTGTTCAACTGCTTTAATTCCAAAATCCTCAGGATTCAATATGCCTTCGGAATTATTTGAAATGGTTTTTGTAGCTCCGGTCAAAGAAATTTCATCATAACCATCCAAAGCATGCAATACCGTAAAATTCTTGTCCGTATTTTGATAGAGGTAACCGTACATACGTGCCAATTCCAAATTAAAGACCCCCACCATTTGATTCTTGGGAGAGGCCGGGTTCACCATGGGCCCTAACATATTGAAAAAGGTTTTTACTGCAAGTTCTCTCCGTATGGGAGCTACATTCTTCATTGCAGGATGAAACAAAGGTGCATGTAGCACACATATACCAGCTTCATCTATTGACCTTTTGAGGAAATCGGCATCACTGCTGAATTTTATACCTAGGAATTCCATCACGTTACTACTGCCACATTTAGAGGAAACACCGTAATTGCCATGTTTGGTGACTTTAATCCCAGCACCTGCAGTTACAAAGGAAGCCAAAGTGGAAATATTGAAAGTATCCTTGCCATCTCCCCCCGTACCACATAAATCGATAGGATTATAATCAGATAAATCAATTGCTAAACATAGCTCCAAGAGTGCATTTCGAAACCCCTCTAATTCTTCAATGGTTATACTTCGCATCATATAAACTGTTAGAAAAGCCGCAATTTGACTGGTGTTATACGCTCCTTTAGCGATGTTGACCAACACTTGTTTAGCATCCTCCTTGGTAAGGATATCATGATTTATGAGTCTATTTAGTATTTCTTTCATTTATGCTGAATTTTCAGTAGCTATTATTTTTCGCCTTCCTTTAACCAATTTTTCAAAATTTGTTTGCCATGGGGTGTCAATACCGATTCTGGATGAAATTGTACTGCGCTTACCTCATAGTTTTTATGTCGTAAAGACATGATTTGTCCGTTTTGATCAACAGAAGTTACTTCTAAAACTTCTGGTAAATTAGGGTCGACTACCCAGGAATGATAACGCCCAACCTCAAACTCTTCGGGCATTCCTTTAAATAGTGGATCGTTTTTGGTCACTTTTATCCTGGTTGCTATCCCGTGATAAACCTCTTTCAGGTTTATCAATGAACCGCCAAATACTTCAGCAATAGCCTGTTGTCCCAGACATACCCCAAAAATACTTTTTGTGGGAGCATACTTGCCTATGATTTTTTTCAGAAGTCCAGCTTCATCGGGAATACCAGGACCAGGCGAAAGCACAATTTTATCGAATGCATCAACTTCGTCCAATGTGAGTTGGTCGTTTCTCTTTACGACGACTTCACAATCCAGATCCTCTAAATAATGGACTAGATTATAAGTGAAGCTATCGTAGTTGTCAATTACCAATATTTTTTTCATAATCATCTTGATTTTGGAAATATTAGATAGACTCCGCAATTTCCAAGGCCTTCGTCAATGCACCTAGTTTGTTATATGTTTCCTGTAGCTCATCTTCTGGATTCGAGGCGGCCACCAGTCCTGCACCAGCTTGGTAATGCAATTGGTGATTTTTGCTTAAAAAAGTTCGGATCATGATAGCATGGTTGAAGTTTCCGTTAAAATCCATAAAACCAATAGCGCCACCATAATACGTCCTGTTTGATTTCTCATATTTTTCAATAAGTTGCATTGCCATGTGTTTGGGTGCACCGCTCAAAGTTCCGGCAGGGAAAGTGTCTGCTACCACTTTCATGGTAGTGATATCCTTTTTCTTTTGCCCGGTCACTTTAGAGACTAGATGTATAACATGTGAAAAGAACTGCACTTCCCTATAATTCTCAACACTTACCATATTACCATTCCTGCTTAGGTCGTTTCGGGCTAGATCTACAAGCATTACATGTTCGCTATTTTCCTTGTCATCTTCCGTTAGTTTTTTGGCCAATTCAGCGTCTTTTTCATCATTCCCAGTTCTTTTGAACGTACCCGCTATAGGATGTATCTCAGCTCTTCCGTCATTGACGATCAATTGGGCTTCGGGGGAACTGCCGAATATCTTGAAATCCCCATAATCAAAATAAAACAAATACGGTGAAGGGTTTACAGATCGCAAGGCTCTATATACATTGAATTCGTCACCTTTGAAGCCTTGGGAAAACCGCCGCGATAAAACCAATTGAAAGACATCACCTCGTTGACAGTGTTTCTTAGCCAACGCAACATGTTCTTTATATTCTTCATCCTTTAGATTTGAGATGGGTTGACCCTCTTTATTGAAATTATAGGAAGCAAAATTCTTTACATTTAGTATGTGCTCAATTTGATCGATGTTGCTTTCGGATTCATAGCAATGGGCAAAAATGTAAGCTTCATTTTTAAAGTGGTTGATGGCAATGATATTCTGATAAACCGCATAATAAATATCGGGGATATCCAAAGCATCCTTTTTTTTATCAATTTGAATATCTTCAAAATACCTAACTGCATCATAGGCCATATAACCAAATAGCCCATTGTTTATAAATTTGAAGGAGTTTTCATCGGCTTTGAAGTTTTGGCTGAAATCGTGTACGGTTTTTACCACATCGGTCCCCGGACTTATAGGCTTAGTTGAAACCCTTCCGTCTGGATAGTGTTTATGAATAATTTCATCTTTAATCTTAATCGATGCTATGGGATTACAACAGATATAGGAAAAGCTATTGTCATTGGCATGGTAGTCGCTACTTTCCAATAGTATGCTATTCGGAAATTTATCCCGTATTTTAAGATAAACGCTAACAGGCGTTATGGTATCTGCAAGGATTTTTTTATGATGGGACTTAAATTGGTAATCCATTGTTAAAATTTATAATTAAAAAAGGCTTGTCGCGATAGACAAGCCTTAATATAGTTTTACTACAATGATGCTTAGCTCACGACTTTATCCGTAAGTTAATCCACCACCATGTATTTGTTCTTAAATCTTTCATTGCCCCAAATATAGAAATCATTTTTAAAACGACAAATACGTTTATTGGAAATACCCTATAAACTTTTAAAGTTCATAGGGCAAAAAAGCTAAGGGCGACTTTTTTAAAATACCAAGTCAACTACCATATCAAACTCATCATAGATTGTTTTGTCACCTAGATTATCAAAAAAGCTGCCTGAACCATAACGTACATCGTATTCGGCCCGATCTATTTTCATAGTTGCTGTAGCTTTACTACCATAGATGGAAATATCAAATGTAATTGGCTTGGTAGTACCCTTTATGGTCAAATCCCCTGTAACTTCATAGGAATTCTTTCCTGAGGCTTCGACACTAGTGAAAACCAGTGAGGATGTTGGGTGTGTAGCGACTCCGAAAAAATCATCGGATTTTAAGTGACCTTCTAATTTACCTTTGTATTCACCTTCTAAATCAGTGCTGATTAACGAAGCCATATCTACGGTAAAATTCCCTCCGGAAAGCTTTCCTTCATCGAACATTAAAGCACCGTCTATTAAATTAACAGTGCCGGTATGTGAGCCTGTTACTTTGTACGCTTTCCAGGTTACGGTACTTTCTTCGGTTTTAACTTCTTTTTTTTCGCCATCAATGGGTTCAGAAGCTGATGCGGTAAATGCAAGTATTACGGCTAATGCTAAAACTAAATAATTCTTTTTCATGGGTTTAATTTATTTATATGTTAATGTTAAAAATTAAAATTTGTTCAATAATTGATTTAATAATTCCAAATCTTTTGTAGAGAAATTTTTCACCAGGTCATCTTCTACATTCTGCATGACCACATCCATCTCCTTGAGTATTTTTTTTCCTTTGGATGTGATGCTTATTTCTACTTTTCTTCGATTTGTGGGGCAAATGATCCTATTCACAAATCCCTTTAATATAAGCTTGTCGACAAGTCTGGTCGTATTGCTCATTTTAGTGACCATTCTTTCATTCAAGGTTGAAAGATTGGCCGGTGAACCCTTCCTACCTCTTAAAATTCGTAAAACATTGAATTGTTGCAAGGAGACTCCAAATTCTTTTAACGCATGATTGATACGTTCGTTTATATCATTGTTAATAAGCATTAAATGAATGATTGACCTTTGCTTTAAAGGTAATGGATCATTCGTTTTTATTCGGCCCTCTACATTCATGTATTTACAACAATTGTATATACAAATATATGTATTTGAGGATTTCATTCTTCTTTAGGGGAAGCTAAAGTTTTGTTAAAATAATTGTGTTGCCTACTTTATTTAGTTGAACCTGGAATGGTTAACTTCATTTTTTCCGCAATTATATTATTTTTGCATCCTAAAAAATTACAAAATGGCAGATTTATCTCAAGAAGATTGGGCAGCGCAATTGAGTGCTGATGATAACGCATATATATTGGATGTGCGAACTCCGCGGGAAATGGAGGAGGGCTACATTCCAGATGCTTCCAATATCGATATTTATCTAGGACAACAATTTTTGGCGGAACTTGAAAAATTGGATAAAACCAAAAGCTACTATGTTTACTGTAGGTCTGGGAATCGAAGCAGGCAGGCCTGCGCGCTTATGAACAATTTGGGAATTGACAAGGCCTTTAATCTAGAAGGTGGCATTCTTGCTTGGAAAGGTGATTTGGTCTGATAAAACTGCATAAATACAACCAAAAAATCCCGCACTATCAGCGGGATTTTTTAATTTAGGGAGATGCGGGAAGAACTATTGCATTTTGTCTGGAAATACAAAAAACTCCGTCTGATGAACATGGTCACTACAAAGAATGAGGTCTTGTTCATTGAGAATGTTGGCTCACATAATCACCAATCAGGTCCAGATTTTTTTAATGCTAAAATCCAGATTGGAAATCAACTTTGGGCGGGTAATGTCGAAATACATATTAACTCTTCTGACTGGTATGCCCACAATCATGAACAAGACGAGAAATACCATAATGTAATCCTGCATGTGGTTTGGAACGAGGATAGGGTAGTTTATAGAAAGGATGGTAGTGAGATACCAACGCTAGAACTGAAAAACTATCTTCCTAAAGAAATACTCAAGAACTATCAAAGTTTATTTGATCAACGAAGTAAAAAGTTCATCAATTGCGAAAAAGAGATAGCGAATATTGATGGGTTTATTATTGATAATTGGCTCGAGCGACTCTATGTTGAACGTTTGGAAACAAAATCAGTTTTGGTAAATGAACTTTTGGAATCTTCCAAAAATGACTGGGAGAAAGTCTTATTTACATTATTACTAAAGAATTTCGGTTTAAATATCAATGGGGAATCTTTTTTAAGCTTGGCGAAGGCCTTGGATTTTTCCATTGTTCGAAAATTGCAGCGTTCACAATTTCAGTTGGAGTGTATTTTGTTAGGTATTAGCGGATTACTCAATGACAGTTCAGTACTTGATCCATATTATGCCACCCTTCAGGCTGAGTACGGGTATATGCAAAAAAAGTTTGGACTAAATAAAGAAGCCATCCAAAAACCCGAATTTTATAAACTTCGTCCAGCCAATTTTCCAACAATCAGGTTATCGCAATTGGCTAATCTATATCATAAACAACAGAACCTGTTTCATTTGGCAATGTCCGCCTCATGTTTGGAGGATTTGTATAATCTTTTTACTATATCGGCCAGTGCGTATTGGGATAACCACTATACTTTTGGAAAAGAATCAAGAAAAAGCAAAAAAGTATTGACAAAAAAATTCATGGATCTTTTGATAATCAATACAATACTGCCGATTAAATTTTGCTATTCGAAGCATATGGGTAACAGATCCAACGAAGAAATTTTCATGATAATTCGAAAAATAAGGAAAGAGGATAACAGTATCATTGGAAAATTCGATCGATTGGGCGTGAAAATAAAATCTGCAGGGGATAGCCAAGCCGTGCTGCAATTATATAATGGGTATTGTTCCAATAATAAATGCCTACAATGTGCAATTGGTGGTCATTTATTAAATGGAAATATTTAATTTTAGACCATGAATGTTTTTTATCAACTTTTATATTACTTTCAGAAAAGGGGGTTTGAGGTCTGCAGGAGAATTGCCGAACGCTTGGGCATTAGGGCCAGGGTTGTACGAACAACGTTCATATACCTTACCTTCGTAACTTTAGGTTTTGGCTTTGCATTATATCTTTTTTTGGCCTTCTGGTTAAGAATTAAGGATTTGGTCTATACAAAGCGGACTTCAGTTTTTGACCTATAACTATGATCAGACTATTTCGTTCGAAAATATACCTAGCAATAGCACTGATGTTTGCGGTTGTAATATTTGGCGTGCTTGGGTATCGTTATATTTCCGATTATTCGTGGATCAACGCCCTGTATATGACTGTCATAACAATGGCTACTGTCGGATTCAAAGAAGTACAACCTTTGGATGATACCGCAAAGATCTTCACTGTTTTTTTAATTTTAGCGAGTATTTTTATTCTCGGTTATTCAATTTCCGTAATAACGGAATACGTTTTAGGACGAAACTCTCTCCAACTTTTAAAAAAGAAAAAAATGAAGAATAAAATTAAAAGTTTATCCGACCATATTGTATTGTGTGGATTTGGGCGAAATGGCATGCAGGCAGCTGAGCGCTTAAAGGCGTATAAAAAACCCTTCGTGGTTATAGAAAGTGATCGCGATATTATTGAAAAATATGAAAGTGAAGTCCTTTTTATTGAAGGTGATGCCAATGAGGATGAAGTATTGCATGAGGCAGGTATTGAAAGGGCAAAATATTTAATAACCACTTTACCAGATGACGCAGCCAATCTTTTTGTTGTGCTATCCGCCAGGCAAATCAACAAAGAACTGAAAATAATCAGCAGGGCTTCACAGATCACTTCCCAAAAAAAGTTGAGACTGGCAGGTGCGGATCAGGTCATCATGCCAGACAAGATAGGAGGCGACCATATGGCGTCTTTAGTAGTCATGCCCGACCTTATTACATTTATGGATGAATTATCTCTGGAAGGAGAGCATACTACAAACCTTGAAGAGGTGGCCATAGAGGAATTTACCGAGCAGGGCGAATGTAACTCACTTCGTGATTTGGACTTAAGGCGAAAAACAGGGTGTACGATAATTGGATATATCGCTCCTGATGGCAAATATACGATCAATCCCGAGGCCGATATGCCATTACAACCTAAAAGTAAGGTAATTGTCCTGGGTAGGCCTGAACAGATCAAGAAGTTGAACGAAATGTTCCATATTTGATTTTTTTCTTTTCCTTCATTATTTGATTGGGTAGAATATTTTTTGGATATTGTCGACCGAGTAAAATAATCCAGAACCAAAACCAGCAATTATGAAGTATAAGCTTTCTTTACTAATTACCCTTTTACCATTATTTACTAGCGCACAGGAGAAAGGATTGGACGAGAAGGTCAATGATGCATTTATGCCGTTTGCAGTTTGGTGGGAAGGTTTTGTATTGACCTCCATACCGATTGCCGGCTACGACTTGCCCATCGTTTTGTTATTGTTGATTTTCGGTGCTACATTTTTTACAATCTATTTCAAGTTTCCCAATATTGCGAGATTTCCCTTGGCAATAAACACGGTAAGAGGCAAGTATGATGAATTAGATCATCACGGTGTTGAAAAGGCCGATTTGAATATTGTGGATGGTGACTTGGTCGATACTATAGGCGATGAGAGTAAAGAAGGGGAAGTTAGCCATTTTCAAGCCTTGGCAACTGCAGTTTCTGGAACAGTTGGTCTTGGAAATATCGCAGGTGTCGCGGTTGCGATTGCGGTAGGTGGACCAGGAGCAACATTTTGGATGATCGTTTGCGGCCTTATTGGAATGTCCACAAAGTTTGTTGAATGTACACTAGGTGTTAAATACCGTGATGTTGGTGAAGATGGTACGGTTTACGGAGGTCCCATGTATTACCTGTCAAGGGGTTTAAAAGAAAAAGGTTTTAAGGGATTGGGAAGAGTATTGGCAATTATTTTTGCTGTATTATGTGTAGGCGCATCGTTCGGAGGCGGTAACGCATTTCAATCGAACCAAGCAGCGGTGCAACTGTCAACAATGTTGAATTTACAAGGGGGTGCGACAGGTGTGATAATTGGAATTATATTGGCCATTTTGGTTGGCATCGTCATTATCGGCGGAATTAAGAAAATTGCCAGTGTAACAGAAAAAATAGTTCCTTTTATGGCTGGCGTTTACGTCTTGGCTTCATTGGTTATCATTTTTGCGAATATTGAATATATTGGTGACGCAATCTCAATGATTTTTGCCGGGGCATTTTCTCCTGAAGCCGGACTCGGAGGAGTCCTTGGTGTAATAATAGTTGGTTTTCAAAGAGCCGCATTTTCTAATGAGGCCGGTGCAGGTTCAGCAGCAATCGCCCATTCAGCAGTAAAAACCAAATACCCTGCTAGTGAAGGTGTTGTTGCCCTATTGGAACCCTTTATTGATACAGTCGTTATTTGTACAATGACGGCATTGGTCATTATTTTCTTTAATATGGATGCAGGGGCTTTTGATTATGGTAATGCAGTTGGCAGTACTGTTTTATTGAATGAATCAGGTACTTATGTCGGTGGGGTGGATTTAACATCTATGGCATATGACTCTGTCATACCAGGTTTTAGATATATTTTGACCATAGCAATTATCCTATTTGCCTTTTCAACAATGATTTCATGGTCTTATTATGGTCTACAATCGTGGAAATACCTGTTTGGAAGAGGTAAAAGGGCTGATGTTGTTTACAAAGTTCTATTTCTAATGTTTGTTGTTATAGGAGCAGCGGCTACCTTGGATGCGGTGATCAAATTCTCTGATGCCATGATCTTGGCGTTGGTGTTCCCTAATATGATCGGTCTTCTATTCTTATTCCCTAGAGTTCGGGAGGAATTGGAAAAGTATGTGAACGATATTAAAAATTTTGTTAAAAGCTAGCTGAGCTTCTTATGAATAAAATCAAATCCCACTTTAAGTTCTCTAAACAGGAGCGAAGTGGGATTTTCTTTTTGCTCCTCATCATTGTGGTTCTGCAAGTTGTTTTCTATGTGATGAAATACACTTCAATTCCTTTGGGAGGCAAATTGTTAATCGATAAAGAGACCCAAGTGAAGATCGATTCTTTAAAACAAAGATCCCAAGAAAAGGATTCAATCCGGTCTTTTCCTTTTAATCCCAATTTTATTTCTGATTTTAAAGGATATACCTTGGGAATGTCCCCAGAGGAGATAGATAGGTTGCATGCTTTTAGGGCAGAGAATAGATTCGTGAACAGTCCGAATGAATTTCAGGAAATCACCCAAGTTTCAGATTCTTTATTGCAGGTAATATCACCCTATTTCAAGTTTCCAGATTGGACAGGGACCAAACCTGCAGGTCAGGATAAAGGTTCAACCCCCGATGGAAAAAAGGTATCAGTAGCACCCAAAGTCAGAAACCAATTAAAGGACCTTAATAGTGTAACGGCAGAAGAACTGAAAGCAATAAATGGAATTGGTGATAAATTATCAGCGCGGATCATAAAATTCAGGGATAGGTTAGGTGGTTTTTTGGAAGATGACCAGTTGAGCGATGTCTATGGTTTGGAGCCCGAAGTCGTTGGTCGTACCCTTGATCAATTCACAGTACTTAGTAAACCTTCGATAATAAAAATCAATCTCAATAAGGCCACTGTTGATGAAATTGCCCAATTGATTTACATTAGTTATGATGTTGCAACTAAAATTGTCGAATATCGGGAGATAAACGGTCAAATTTCCTCCTTAAACGAATTAACAAAAATTGAGGATTTCCCTGTGGATAAGATACATAGAATTGAGTTATATTTGTCCCTCTAAAAAAAATTGCAAATGTTTAAAGATACCATGTGTTTTGATTACTCTGAAACCCAAGAGCATGTCGCCTTGGCAGCTAAAAAATTTTCAGAGCAACATATAAGGCCCCATATAATGGAGTGGGATGAAGCCCAGACTTTTCCAGTTGAGCTTTTTAAGAAAGCCGGTGAAATGGGTTTTATGGGCGTCTTGGTTCCAGAGGAATATGGAGGTTCTGGCTTAGGTTACCACGAATATATTGCCATCATTGAGGAAATTTCCAAGGTAGACCCATCTATTGGCCTTTCGATTGCCGCACATAATTCGCTTTGTACCAACCATATATTAGCTTTCGGTAGCGAGGAGCAAAAGCAACGTTGGATTACCAAGTTGGCAACTGGTGAATGGATTGGTGCTTGGGGCCTAACAGAACACAATACTGGTTCAGATGCAGGGGGTATGAATACGACTGCTGTAAAGGATGGCGATAATTGGGTACTAAATGGAGCCAAGAACTTCATTACCCATGGTATAACCGGTGATATTTCCGTTGTCATTGCCAGGACTGGTGAAAAGGGAGACAGTTATGGAATGACCGCTTTTGCCATTGAAAAAGGGACACCAGGTTTTTCCAGTGGAAAAAAAGAGAACAAATTGGGGATGCGCGCTAGCGAAACGGCAGAGTTGATATTGAATAACTGTATAATTTCCGATGAGAATAGATTGGGCGAAATCGGCGATGGATTCATTCAATCGATGAAAGTTTTGGACGGCGGTCGAATTTCGATAGGAGCTCTGTCATTGGGCATATCAAAAGGTGCTTTTGAAGCAGCTTTGAAATATTCAAAGGAAAGAGTTCAATTTGGGAAACCCATTAGTCAATTTCAAGGAATTTCATTCAAACTAGCTGAAATGGCAACTGAGATTGAAGCATCGGAACTATTGGTTCACAAGGCAGCATTTTTTAAGAATGAAGGTCGCAAAATGACCAAACTTAGTGCGATATCAAAAATGTATGCTTCTGAGGCCTGCGTTAAAATAGCGAACGATGCCGTGCAAATTCATGGGGGTTATGGCTATACGAAGGATTTCCCGGTAGAGAAGTTTTATCGCGATGCCAAGCTATGTACCATTGGGGAAGGTACTACCGAAATACAAAAATTGGTCATTGCGAAAAATATTTTAATGTAATTGCAGCAAATTCATTATTTCAATATATATTTGCACCCCTAATCACTAAAGAAAGGAGGTTGTAGCCCATGTTAATAATACCCATCAAGGAAGGAGAAAACATAGATAGAGCTTTAAAGCGTTTTAAGCGAAAGTTCGATAAAACAGGTACCATGCGTCAATTACGCAAGCGCCAACAATTCACTAAACCTTCAGTAAAAAGACGAGCGCAAATTCAAAAAGCACAATATATACAAGGTTTAAGGGATAAAGAAGAAATTTAAGATCCTTTGATTCTGTGTACAATTATTGAAAAATCCCATCCTAGATGGGATTTTTTCATTTCGCATAATTGCTGATCCAACTTTAGTAACTTTGTCTTATGTTTTTACAATCATTTATTTCTTATTTACTTCTTGAGAAAAATTATTCCAAACATACGGCAAGTGCTTACGAGAAAGACATACAATCCTTTATCGACTTTTGTGCGGGGGAATTTGGTTTAAATGATATATCGAACGTCGATTATACCCTAATTAGAAGTTGGATAGTATCGCTGGTAAATGAGAATTTATCCAATAGGTCGGTGAATAGGAAAGTTGCCTCCTTGAAGGCTTATTACAAATTTTTACAGCGCATAGGGGAAATAGCTACAAATCCGCTGGTCAAACACAAAGCGCTCAAAACCTCAAAGAAAATCGAAGTACCTTTTTCTGAAGAGGAAATGCAACGAATATTATCGCAATTGCCTTTCGACGATGATTTTGAAGGCAAACGTGACAAGTTGATAATAGATTTGCTGTATACCACTGGAATACGAAGGTCCGAATTGATTAATCTAAAAATTCATGATGTGGACCTTTCCGGAAAATCCTTAAAGGTCTTGGGAAAAAGAAATAAGGAACGTATTGTGCCCTTGCTTTCACCAACCTTGGATTTGTTCACTACTTATCTGGTGTTTAGAAACGAGTTGGAAAAAATAGTAGATAAGGAGTATATTTTTCTCACCAAATCGGGCAATAAAATATATGAAACCCTTGTTTATAGAATAATTAATGGGTATTTTAGTAAGGTGTCCTCAAAGGTAAAAAAGAGTCCACATATATTGCGACATACCTTTGCTACCCATTTGCTCAATAAAGGGGCAGATTTAAATTCAGTGAAGGAGTTATTAGGTCATTCAAGTTTGGCTTCGACCCAAGTTTATACACATAATAGTATTGCTGAACTAAAAAAAATACATTCTTCTGCCCACCCTAGAAGTAAAAAATTGTGAGGTCAATTTACAACGTTTAACATTTTAAAATAGTAGTCTATGAAAGTAAACGCTCAATCAGTGAATTTCAATGCGGATACAAAGCTTTTGGATTTTGTCCAAAATCGAATGGATAAATTGGATACGTTTTATGACAAAGTAATTAGTTCCGATGTTTATTTAAAAGTTGAAAATACCAGTGCAAAAGAAAACAAGATTGTAGAAATAAAATTAAATGTGCCCAAAGACAAATTTGTTGTTAAAAAACAATGCAAATCCTTTGAAGAAGCAGTTGATTCTGCCTGCAGTTCATTGGAGCGAAAATTGAAAAAAATGAAAGAATTGCAACGGGTCAAGGTGTAACTAAAATTTTGATAAATTTATTTTGTTTAAACAAATAAATATATACATTTGCAGTCCGTTAGAAATAGCGGACTTTTTTATGCATAAAAAAGTGTTGATAGGCCGATGTAGCTCAGCTGGCTAGAGCAGCTGATTTGTAATCAGCAGGTCGTGGGTTCGAGTCCCTCCATCGGCTCGAAAGTTCTTTAAAAATAGGGTTTTGGGGAGATACTCAAGCGGCCAACGAGGGCAGACTGTAAATCTGCTGACTATGTCTTCGCAGGTTCGAATCCTGCTCTCCCCACATTAGTTTGAACGGGAAAATCAGAAGTTCATTTTATTGAAATTTTGATTGTTGGCAAGTTCGAAAAGGCTCAACTGGAGTGAAAATCCATTTTTAATTGGATTTTAAATTTGAAATTTTGGAATAAAATTGCGGGAGTAGCTCAGTTGGTAGAGCGTCAGCCTTCCAAGCTGAATGTCGCCGGTTCGAACCCGGTCTCCCGCTCGAAATTGGCATTTTGTCATTCCTGCGAAGGCAGGAATCTCTTCCTTGATAGATCAAGGATGAAGATGTTAAACACTTTACGCCGACGTAGCTCAGGGGTAGAGCGTTTCCTTGGTAAGGAAGAGGTCACGAGTTCAAATCTCGTCGTTGGCTCAATTTAAGGCATATAATTGTACACTAATATAAACTAAGATTAAAATTCATTAAAATGGCAAAGGAAACTTTTGATCGTTCCAAACCGCACTTAAATATTGGCACTATTGGACACGTAGATCACGGTAAAACAACATTAACTGCTGCTATTACTACAGTATTAGCCAATGCAGGACTTTCTGAAGTAAGAAGCTTCGATTCTATTGACAATGCTCCTGAAGAAAAGGAAAGAGGTATTACTATTAATACGGCTCACGTAGAATATTCTACTGCTAACAGACATTATGCCCATGTTGACTGTCCAGGTCACGCAGATTACGTAAAAAACATGGTAACTGGTGCTGCTCAGATGGATGGTGCTATCTTGGTTGTTGCAGCAACTGATGGTCCCATGCCACAGACACGCGAACACATACTATTAGGACGTCAGGTTGGTATTCCAAGAATCGTTGTTTTCTTGAACAAAGTTGATATGGTTGATGATGATGAGCTTTTAGAGCTTGTTGAAATGGAAGTAAGGGAATTGCTTTCTTTCTATGAGTATGATGGTGATAACGGACCAGTTATTTCTGGATCAGCTCTTGGTGCACTTAACGGTGAGCAAAAATGGGTTGACACTGTAATGGAGTTGATGACTGCAGTAGATGAGTGGATTGAATTGCCAAAAAGGGATGTTGAGAAAGATTTCTTGATGCCGGTTGAAGATGTATTCACTATTACCGGACGTGGTACAGTTGCCACAGGACGTATCGAAACCGGTATTGCCAATACAGGTGATGCTGTTGATATCATTGGTATGGGCGCTGAGAAATTATCTTCTACAATTACCGGGGTTGAAATGTTCCGTAAGATATTGGATAGGGGTGAAGCTGGTGATAATGTTGGTATCTTATTAAGAGGTATTGAGAAATCACAGATTAGCCGAGGTATGGTAATTTGTAAGCCAGGTTCTGTTAAACCGCATGCTAAATTTGAAGCTGAGGTTTATATCCTTAAAAAGGAAGAAGGTGGGCGTCACACACCATTCCATAATAACTATCGTCCACAGTTTTATGTAAGAACTACCGACGTTACTGGGAATATTGCCCTTCCAAGTGGAGTTGAAATGGTCATGCCTGGAGATAACCTTACCATAACCGTAGATTTAATACAACCAATCGCATTGAGCGAGGGTCTACGTTTTGCTATCCGTGAAGGTGGTAGAACAGTAGGTGCTGGTCAGGTAACTGAGATTCTAGACTAAGAATTTAGGTAATATATAAAGGTATCCCGTTAAACGCGGGATGCCTTCACTTATATTTACGGGTTTAGCTCAGTTG
>JAHHKH010000269.1 GCA_018679695.1 Maribacter sp. | reverse complement strand
ATGCTAAGGCCTATTATTCGGACAACCTTTATAATGATTGACCAGTTTTAAGGAAATTTTATGAAAATTTGCACTGTTCCTTATAACTGGAGGGGGTTACTTTTTCAAATTTCTTGAATGCATTTATGAATGAGGTTTTATTGTTAAAACCAGCTTGATAAGCTGCTTCAAGTAAGGTGAGTTCAGGATTTTGCTTGATTATATATTTAGCTTCCTCAACTCGAAAACCATTTATGAAATCAAAAAATGAAACTCCATAAAATTGATTTATGAGTTGTGACAAATGATATGTTTTTAAATCGAGCATTTTAGCGAGATCAGCAAGACGAATATCATTTTTCAAATAAATCCTTTCCTCATTTATTAAGCTATCCAACCTTTCCCTATAAAGAGGAACATTGTCAATGTCAAGTGAGCTTCCCGTATATTTCGATATTTTTTCATCAATGGTTTTCCATTCGGTGCCCATCAGGTAATAACTGATCAGGTAAAATAGGACCCCCATGGGTAATACATAGATATAATCAAGATATCTCCTGTAAACATCAGTGACTAAAAGAAGATACAGGAATACCGCTGAAAAGCTTAGGATCAATAGAAACAGGAAATTGAAAATCTTTAACCATTTGACCTTCAGGTCAATGCTCGCGTACTCTGCGGTCAATCCTACTTCATATTTCCTGACAAGGTTTAAGTTTTTTAAAACATAAAAACCCAAATGAATAAACTGTAGAATGAAAATATAGGAATATAGATATTGAATGGGGGAAATAATTTTTTCCCGATGATCGAATACCGAAAGCATGCCATAATCGACTTGCCTATTGCTTATGGCCCCTTTGAAAAATAGAGGTAGTATGATTGCACTTACTATAAATGGCAGTAATTGTAGTGTGTCTGTTCTTGAAAACCGCCAAGACCTATCGGTTATCGATTTAAAATAGAAGTAGGTCAATGGCCCAAGAAGGAACCACGATCCATACCGTGTTCCAAAAAAAGTTGGGAGGCCAATATCAAATCTATTTCTTACTGCTAAAAATTCAGCCAAATACCAAATTAGAGTAACGATTATAAAAAATAAATAGCTATTCTCTGTTCTCCTCCTTCTTATGGGTGAAACCAATATGGAAGCTACAATGAATATGCCCTGAAAAATAAAGACAATTATAAGAACGGACCAAATATCGAACTTCATCTTATTTGTTTAAAAAAAGAACAAGATAATCTTAAATGCTATAATATGAAGCTTAAAATTGAATTTCCAGAATGGAAATTCAGAGCGAAATAGGTATTAGTACAAAGAAGGATAAGAAATCAATTAATTTCAATATCTAATTGAAGACAAGCCTTTCTTTACGTAGGAAGAGGGATTAACTGCGTTGAACCCAGATGGGTGTCCCGGGCAAGCATGGAAACCATATGCAAGCTTTGCTTGCCTATCTTTTATTCCCATATCATTTACAAAAGCAAGCTTTTGACACTCCTGAAAATAAAATAACCCATAACGTCAGTTATGGGTTTCCTTTTGCGGAGGAAGAGGGATTCAATGCTATGTTCCCTCAATCTTCGAACCTGACAATAAAGTACTCTAGTACCTATGGCGGTATCTCATTTTTCATTTTTTTGACGCTTCATTGACGGGCGCATTTATCTGTCGGAACATTCAATGAATCCCACAATAATCACTCAGATTAAATTCATTTAATACACCCTAAGTTCGCTTTGATATGGGACAAATTGTGTTCTTCTGAAATAAGTCCCAGTACTCAACGCTTTATAAAGTACTCATAAAATAATTATGGTAATTCCTGGTTTTTAATGGAATAGTCAAACCTCCTCTTAAACCATTTTGAAGATTAACGGAAGTATTTTTTATTTGACTTATCTGGTAAAGTTCGTATCTTATAAACAGTAAATATTATTGTAGTCATTAAGTCTACGGCCATGAATAAATGTTCACAATGCCAACAAGAAAATCTGCCGCAGGCAAATTTCTGTTATAATTGTGGAGCAAGTTTAAATGACTCAGACTATGACGATCAACTTACTTCACTGCACGATAAAAAAAAAACAGAAAGGTTTGCAGAACGACGACAACTCACCATTTTATTTTGCGATCTGGTAGGCTCCACACCACTATCAGCGCGGCTCGACCCGGAAGAGTACCGTCAGATAATTACCAGTTATCATCAAGTAGCTGAAAAGGTCATAAAACCTTTCAGCGGTTATATTGCCCAATATTTGGGGGATGGCCTTCTCGTTTACTTTGGTTATCCAGAGGGATTGGAAGATGCCCCTAAATTAGGGATCCAAGCGGGCCTTGGTATATTGAAGGCCATAGATGACGCCAATCAACGCTGGGAAGCTGAAGGAAAAACTTCGATAAAAATTCGCATCGCCGTTCATACAGGATTGGTGGTGGTAGATGATCACATGGCCCTCGGTGAAACGGTGAATATAGCGGCTCGCCTCGAAGGTCATGCCCCTCATAATGGATTGGTAATCGCCCAATCAACAATGCATTTGACACAAGGATGGTTCGTCTTTAAAAGTTTGGGGAAACATGCTCTGAAAGGAATTTCTGAACCTATGGAAATCTTTCAGGTTTTGGAGGAAAGCGGTGTAGAAACCCGTCTTGAAATCGCAAAATCCGCTGGTCTTTCTCCGTTGGTAGGTAGAAAAGATGAATTGAGTTTGCTCATTGTCCATTGGGAAAAGGCAAAAAATAAAAATGGTAATCTTCTTTTATTGAATGGAGAAGCAGGGATAGGTAAATCCCGTCTAGTAGATACCATTGAAGCACAATTGGAAAAAGAACCCAATTGTTGGCTTGCGGTTGCAAGGTGTTCGGCTTACCAACGAAACAGTGCTTTTTACCCTATTATTCAATTGTTTGAGAGGGACTTGTTACAATTTGAAGTTGGTGATGACCCTAAGGTTAAACTGAATAAATTAGAAGGTTTTCTGTCACAGACCGATTTGGATTTTAAATCGGGAATATCATTGTTTGCAGAGTTTTTGTCCATTCCTTCCGAGCATTTTCCGCCACTAATTATAAGTCCCTTTGCCAAAAGGCAAAGAATCATAGAGGGTATTTCGAAGACCTTGTTGCACAAAGCCATCGATCAGCCCATATTATTAGTGTTAGAAGATTTACATTGGGCAGATGCCTCCACACTGGAATGGTTAAATCTGTTTATAGAACAACTCTCCAAATGTACCATTTTCACACTTTGCACTGCACGCCCCAGTTTTCATTCGGATTGGCAGAATCGTCCAGAAGTGACACAAGTTGATCTTCATCGATTGTCGGCTAAAGACATTGCTAAGATTTATTACCACCAAACGAAAGGAAAAACACTACCAAAAGAAATCCAGAAACACATCACTTCTAAAACAGAGGGAGTACCATTCTTTGTGGAGGAATTGACAAAAATGATTTTGGAATCCAATTTATTGATTGAAAAAGCGAATGCATATGAATTATCGGAATCCATATCCCCAATGTCCATTCCTACAACTTTACAGGATTCGTTGCTGGCCCGTCTGGACCATCTTGGAGGTATAAAAGAGTTGGTGCAAGTAGGAGCCGTACTGGGTCGGGATTTTTCTTTTGAAATGCTAAATGCCGTTCTGGATTCAAAGAGTGATAATATGGAAACCTCCTTATCCCAATTGATAGATGCAGACATATTATATCGCCAAGGAGTTGGCCAATATGCCGTCTATCGATTCAAGCATGCGCTGATCCTGGATGCAGCTTATGAATCCCTTCTAAAAAGTCGTCGTCAGCAACTGCACCATCAGGTCGCTAGAGTACTGGAGCATCAATTTGCGGAAATTCCTCAGACCCAACCAGAGTTATTGGCGCATCACTATACGGAAGCAAGACAACCGCTGAAAGCTATTCCCATATGGCTGCAAGCAGGTCAGATGGCTATCCAGAAAAATGCAGCCTCTGAAGCCATCGTCCATCTGGAGAAAGGGATAGAATTATTAATTCACATTAAAAATGAGACAGATCGCAACCTCCTTGAATTGGATTTTCGATTGACCCTAGGAGGCACTTTCGTTGTATCGCATGGATTTCCACACCCCAAAGTAAAAGAGACTTTCAACCGGGCCAGGGATATTGCGCAAACTATTGAAGTGAATCCGAAATTAGCTTTGATTCTATTAAATCTACAATCC
>JAHHKH010000023.1 GCA_018679695.1 Maribacter sp. | reverse complement strand
ACGG
Source organism: Maribacter sp. (assembly GCA_018679695.1). Classification (GTDB taxonomy): domain Bacteria; phylum Bacteroidota; class Bacteroidia; order Flavobacteriales; family Flavobacteriaceae; genus Maribacter_A. Next base: position 3,467 of record JAHHKH010000023.1, on the reverse strand, counting down.
ATCATATACCGCAACTACCGCCAGAGAAGTAAGTTTGGCAGGTGGTAGCCCATTGGAAGATTTTACCAACAGAAGTTATAAGGGAAAAACTGTGACGACCATTAACACGACCGATATGCAATTGGTGAACGACACTAAGGCCCAGATGGGCGATAAGCCCGTAATTGTTTCAGTTAAGGTAGCCAAGCCCATGGTATTTTCTGAGATTGAAGGAAGTGCCTCCTCAATACTGGTTCATATGGGCGTTCAAGACCAAGCATTAATGGAAATCATTACCGGTGAGGCAGAACCTTCTGCTCTATTGCCTTTTCAAATGCCTGCGAATATGTTGACCGTTGAAGCACAGTTTGAGGATGTACCAAGGGATATGAAAGCCTATACCGATGCTGATGGAAATACCTATGATTTCGCCTTCGGGTTAAACTGGAGCGGAAAAATAGAAGACGAAAGAGTTAAAAGTTACAAATAGACACTAAACCTTAGACCTAATTTCTTGTCGAACAAATAACAACGTTTAACCTACGCATAATTAATCATGCTTAAAAAAATATTAATCGGGTGGGAATTCTACTGATTATTATTCAGTTCTTCCGACCGAAGAAAAACGAATCGAAACAGAGGAAACCGGTCGTGAGACCTATGTGGAAAGGGCAATTACAATTGAAGCTGGGACCATTTTGGAGTTTGAGACAGGTGCAAGCATAGTTTTGGGTAGTCCAGGGGTCGATTGTATTCCTACAACGGGGTCCATGAATGCGCAGGGTACATCTGAAGAACCTATTATTTTTAGAGGAGCTACAGAAGGCCAAGGCACGTGGTTGGGTATCGGTATTAATTCCAGTACCATCGAAAATCTATTTACCTTTTGTGAGATTTCAGGTGGTGGTTCCAAGCAGATGTATAATGTAGGTGGGCAGGGTAATATAGTAATCCATTGTAGTGGCAACTTGACCATCGAAAACAATACGATACAGGATAGTGGCGGATGGGGCATCGATTTTGTTCAGGGAGGAAACAACTTGTCACAGACAGCAAATACCTTTTCAAACAATGTATTGGGTGATATAGCACCGAACTAATAGCCAATTGGCCATTGTGCTGCCCGTTCGATAGAAGTCCCATGGTATTAGATTGGTTACAGCCATATCTCGGAAAATGGAACAAGCTGGGCCAATAAGATGTGCTTAATAACTAGGATGTTTTACAAATCCTTCGGTATAATTGGATACCAATTTTGCAAAATGTAATAGATCGGGTTCACTCCAATAGGGCCCAAGAACTTGAACCCCAACAGGCAATCCTTCTTTACCAAGACCCAATGGGATACTTATAGCCGGATGACCGCTTGCATTGAAACAAGCATTGTAAGGATATACATAATCAATGTATTTTATGGTTTTTCCTTCATAGGTAATTGGTGTTCCAATTTTACATCGCTTATATGCAGGACCAAAGCCGGACGGGCATACCAAAAGATCGAACTCTTTGAAATAGGTTTCCCATTCCTTAATAATTTGCATTCTTAGCCCTATGAGTTGTGAATAATCGGAAAACGTATCCTTGAATTTCCAAGGGATGTTTTCCATACCTCTTAAATATCCGTTCTTTAAATCTTTTACCATTAAAGGTTTCACAAACCAGGGAAGATCTTGCATAATGGTCATCAATGATAACCTTTTATGCAACTCAAGTGTTCGACCATGAAGATCTTGTTTAGGAATTAATTGCTGCGTATTTACTCCTTGGTCCTTGATCAACTGTATAAATTTCACGATTACCTGTTTGGTCTGTTCACTGGTTTGATAATCTTTCCAACCATGGACCCATGCAACTTTATAATCACTAATCGTCTTTTGACCTGGTATTTTCCAATGGATTGGAGGAGTTCTTCGATCGATTTTATTGGCACCCTTTAGAATATTCCATGTCAACTCCAGATCTTCCGGTGTTCTCGCCATAGGCCCCACCACTGCCATATCGTGCAGAAAGCCTTTAGCTTCTTTAGGTTTAGGAATCAGCCCATGGGAGGGGATTGTATTTTCCGTAGTTTTCAAACCGTAAACACCACAAAAGTTTGGAGGAATACGAACTGAACCCCCCAGATCACCGCCCAATTCAATAGGAACCATTCCTGTGGCCAAAGCGACAGCGGAACCACCTGAACTTCCACCGGGAGAATGGGCTTCATTGTATGGGTTAACACATGTAGAATAGATATCCCCGTCAACTTGGTAGTCCAACATTTCCTTGGAAATATTGGTTTTTCCCAATATTATGGCGCCGGCTTCTTTTAAGCGGGTAACAACTAAAGCATCTTCCGGGGCTATCCAGTCCTTTAAGCGATTACTATTCAATGTTGATTTGAAACCTTTTAACCAAAATTGTTCTTTTATGGTCATAGGTACTCCATGCAGTGGGCCTCTAAATTGTCCTCTCTTCACTTCATCGTCACAGCTTAGTGCTTCTTTTAATGCTTCTTCTTCCAATAACAGAATAACCGCGTTTAAGGAGGGATTATGTTTTTTGATATGCGCGATGTGTTCTTGTACTATCGCTGTGGAAGTAGCTTTTCCGTTGCGAATAAGCGCGGCAAGTTCTATGGCCGATTTAAAAATTAAACTACTCGACATCTTTAGGTTTTAAACTATTATCAAATATCGAGAAGGTGTGATGGTATTCAAATGATAAATATCATCTGTTTTGACTTTAAGAAGTTAGATTGATTAATCTATTCAAAGGGGCAGTTTCGTAAAATCAACGTTTTATAGGCCTACCATATTAATAAAATTAAGATAATCCTGTTCTTCAATGTTTTATAAAACTAGTAGGTGCAACTCCTAAAATATAAATATAATTTGTGATAATTTGTGATAATTTGATGCATTTGAGCCTACCTTATGCTAAATTTCAGGGTGAAATGAAGAAAAATTCTAAAGTGTGTTTTGCAGAAAAACGAAAAAGGCCTTCACAGCTGTGAAGGCCTGTGTTTACTGGTAGGCCCTACTGGATTGCATATCCATCGGGAAACCACTTCTGCAAACCTGCCTGCCGAAGGCATGGTAGAAAATCTTGCTGCACATAGGTGCAGCAAATGTTTTTATTCCCTCCCAAAACCTAAAACCAGTTTGGCTCTGTCCAAGAATAAAAAAATCCACACTTACGTGTGGATTTTCTGCTTGATGTGGGCCCTACTGGATTCGAACCAGTGACCCCCTGCTTGTAAGTCTACAATTTTAGGTGTCATCAATTCTTGAAAGCACCCTAAACATTTGATAATCAGATTTTTAATAAATTTTGAATTCAATTGAAATCAGATGATTTCAAATAAAAGTGTGCACAAACTGTGCATTTTTATTCCTAACTTGAAGTAGAATAAGCACTAAAAATGGCTAAAGTTAGGCTCATATTAGACACTCGAAAATCATCCAAAAATACAGTTTCGGAATTGTATCCGATTGCACTTAGAG
>JAHHKH010000264.1 GCA_018679695.1 Maribacter sp. | reverse complement strand
TGGGTGCCGGTGCTGGCGTAGGCATAGAACCTATTGGCTTTTTGGTAACCAAAGGTGATGAAATCTCCTTCTTGCAAGCTGGCAAGACCCATGGTTTGGCCGCTGCTTTTGAAAAAGTTCCTGATCTCATAGAAAAAATTGCCAAATACAGGGCAAAAGAAGAGGCAGCAGTTTAATATTATGAACGCTGTTCAGGATAATGAGGCAAGGTTGGTTTGTTGGCGCTACAAATCAACCTTGTTCTATTATATGGTTTTGGGTTTTTATTTCTATATGCAATTAAAATAGGCTAATTAAGATGGTGAGGGCCTATCAATAGCCATTCGCCAATTGAATTTAAATACAATACCTTATATTTGCATAGCTTTAAGAATTGGACCAATTCATTATTATTTGGCCGCGGGTTTTTTCTTTCGATTGAATTTCATTCCATTGCACGATTTTATACCTCTTTTTCTTAAATTATAAACGTAAAACATTAAAGTAAACTATGGCGAAATCGCAGCAGACATTTAACAAAAGTGAGAAAGAGAAGAAACGCAGAAAAAAGCGCGAGGAAAAACAAAAAAAGAAATTGGCACGTAAGGCAGCGGCTAAGGAAAGTGGTGGAGGTATTCCTTTAGCTTATGTTGATTTCAATGGCAATTTGGTTGACACACCACCAGACCCATCATTAAAGGTTGAAATAGAAGCAGAGGACATTGTACTTGGTATTCCTAAAAAAGAAGAGAGCGATGAGGAAAAGTTTGATCCCGTAAGAAATGGGAAGGTATCCTTTTATGATTCTTCCAAAGGATTCGGTTTTATAATTGATGCAGTGAACCAAGAAAAGTACTTTACACATGTCAGTGGTTTAATTGACGAAATTGTTGAAAATGACAATGTTTCCTTTGAACTTGAAAAAGGTATGCGCGGTATGAACGCCGTAAGGGTTAAGAAGATTTAGTTATATATTGCTATTTATTAATAAAAATAATTGTCTAATCGAGGACTGCCTTCTTAGGGCGGTCCTTTTTTTTATCGAATTTTTTTAGAAACCCACTAAGCATGGATTACTATTGAATTACTTTTGTTCCTTTGTTGGCGAAACAGATATTAATGTTCAAAAAAATCTTAAAACGAATGCTACTCGGTATAGGAATATTATCTGGCGCTATATTGATTGCGGCTACGCTTTTTATAAACATTAGTCCTGAATTCGGGGGTAAGGCAACCAAAGAACAAAGGGAGTTCTATTCCAAATCACAGAATTACAAAAAAGGTAAATTCATAAATAGAGGTAATGTTCAGATGAGCATGGATTTCAATAAGTTCGTTAAGAGTTTTACAGGTTATTTTAGTCCATCACCCAATACAAAACCCAGTGCCAATATAACTGTCCAAAAAATAGACTCTTTGAGCATTGTTAATTACAGGGATAGGACTAGAATGGTTTGGTTTGGGCATTCCACTTTTTTACTTCAGATGAACGGAAAGAACATCTTGATAGATCCTATGTTCGGTGAGGTACCGGCTCCCCATCCAATGTTGGGCGGTAAAAGGTTTAGCAGCGAATTACCGATAGCAATCGAGAAATTACCTACGATAGATGCAGTTATACTTTCGCATGACCATTATGATCATTTGGATTATGCATCAATCCTGAAGCTGAAGGATAAGGTGAACCATTTTTACGCCCCTTTGGGAGTTGGGGTCCATCTTATGGAATGGGGCATTCCCCAAGGGCAAATAACCGAGTTGGATTGGTGGCAAGAAAGCGCATTTGGGGATTTAACATTTAAATGCACCCCGGCCCAACATTTTTCTGGAAGGGGTTTTAATGATCGAGGTAACACCTTGTGGGCTTCGTGGATTATTCAATCACCTACTGAAAATTTATTCTTTAGTGGCGATAGCGGTTATGGAACCCATTTTAAGGAAATAGGTGTTAAATACGGTCCTTTTGATTTTGCCATGATGGAATGTGGTCAATACAATGAAATGTGGAAAGAGATTCACATGATGCCCGAAGAAACAGCACAGGCCGGTCTAGATATAAAAGCGAAATTCATTATGCCAATTCACTGGGGTGCATTTAAGCTGGCCATGCATACCTGGACCGATCCCGTTGAACGGCTCATAACAAAAGCTTCAGAATTGAACATCCCTGTGATTGTACCCGAAATTGGTCAATCAATACATCTTGACCATAAAAATATACAGCCCTCGAAATGGTGGATTAAGTACGATTGAAACCTACTTTGTTATTAGATATCCACCCTTTTCTTCAATTATCGTCATGAGCCTAAAAAATAGGTCAATACAATGATAATTATCAGTTATTTTTAACAACTTCGATAGTAATTTTGGTTAATATTTGAATGACCTATCATGCACATTGATTATGTGTATGGTTTCTACGGAACGAAAAGAATAAATATAATTAACCATGGAAAAAACAAAAAAATCAACAGTAGTATTCCAAGCAATGTTTGCCCTTATTTTTATTGCACTTTTTATGGTTGTAAATAGCTGTAAAGAGGTTAAGGATGAGGCTGCCATAGCCGTAAATACCGAAATAACGAAACCCTTTGAAAAAGTAATCTGGCATATTAAGGCCGTCCATCCAGATGGAAGGTTGATAGATGTAAAGGCTATTGATAAAGACGGTGATATTTACGATGTAAAGGCCATACAAAGTACGGCACAGCGGAGTTTTATGGATGTGAAGGCCTTGGTTGGCGAGCATCAATTGCCGGTTAAGCTTTTGGTAAGTGGGGATAAGTATACCCGGGTAAAGGCATTGGCCGATGATGGTAGTGTATATGATATTAAGGGTTTGACACCTGAGGGCGATACTTTGGATATTAAGGGGGTAAGTAGAACGAAAAACATCATTCATATAAAGGCTATTAACAAAGCAGGTCAATTCTATGGTGTGAAGGCCATATCCCCTGAAGGTAAACTCAATGATGTAAAAGGCGTTAAAATGACCGATGAGCAAACCGAGGTTTTGATCAATGGCCACGCGGTATATGCCCATATTAAAGCAATTCCACAAGCAGGCATGGCCAGTAATAATGGGCGATGGCATATTATGGCCTTTCACCCCCAAGGTATCACCTTAGACATTAAGGCATTTGATCCTGAAGGGAAAGAATATGATGTCAACGCTATCCAAGATTCATATCAACGCAGCATGATGGATATAAAGGCTATTGACGGAAATAATCTCTTGCCCATAAAAATGATTGTAAGTGACGATAAGTATACCCCTATAAAAGCCATTTCCGATGATGGTATATTATTTGATGTCAAAGCACTAACACCCGATGGCAGGAAATTGGATGTGAAAGGGGTACAGCGTGTGGGTAACTTAATACATGTAAAAGCCATAAACAAAGACGGTGAATTCTATGGTATTAAGGCTATTTCCCCAGATGGGGAACTCAATGATGTTAAAGGGGTAAAGATTAATAAAGTAGATTTAGAGACCGAAATCAACGGTCAAAAGGTTTTTGCCCATATAAAAGCACTTCCGCAGGCATACTAACACAAAAGCAATTCAACAAGAAGAGGGGGCTAATAGTCCCCTCTTTTTGTGATTTGGTGAAATACAACGCTGATTGGCCACTTCATCGAATAATTAGGATGAAATACAAAGTTGATTGGGCACTTTATCGAATAATTTAATAAAAGTCAAATTATTGGTAGGGTATTCCCCATATTAGTTGTTATACAACGAATAGACCTATTCTATTTGTTTAGACCTACGTATAATTTTTAAAATCAAAATTATGAAAATCAAAAATCTGTTTATTGTATTGGTTGCTTCTTTGGCCATCTTTTATAGCTGTACCAATGGTGATGATAATGGAAGTGATATGGGAAAACTTACGGTACAAATTACCGACGCCCCTTTCCCGCACGATTTGGTGGCTGAGGCCAACGTTACCATTTTTAAGATCGAAGCGCGCTTTAAAAGTGATGAAATGGAAATGGATTCCGAGATGGATGACGAAGACGGGGAATCCGTCGATTATGATGAAGGCGAGGAACATTCCAAATTCATTACCCTAATGGAAGAAGAAATTGACTTGAACCTTCTGGAACTGACCAATGGAGTCACTGAGACCCTGGTAAGTATGGATGTTCCTGTCGGGACCTATAATATGCTCAGGATTTATGTAAAAGGTATTAATATTGTCCTTACCGACGGTACTACATTCGATTTAAAGGTTCCAAGTGGTGAACAGACGGGTATCAAGGTTTTTATAAAACCCGGAATTGTAGTTAATGGTGGCTTAAGTGCCGACCTATTGCTTGATTTTGATGTAAGTAAGTCTTTTGTGCCAAAAGGCAACAGGAATCATTTATCAGGTATAACAGGCTTTAATTTTAAGCCGGTAATCAAAGCTTGTAACCGATCTACGTCAGGAACGCTATCTGGAATGGTTTATACCATCCAGGAAGAGGAACAAGTTGGTCTGGAAGGTGCACAGATCGAAGTTTTCGCTGCCGGTACCTTGAATACTACAACGTTCAGCGATGAAACTGGTGCTTATACCGTATTGGGCCTCGCTCCTGGCACATATGACGTGGTGGTTGCCCTGGAGGGATATGAAGCACAAACTGTGGAGGATGTGCAAATAACCGCAGCCAACAAAACCACTGAGGATTTTGAGCTTATCGCGATACCATAGAATTTAATGATTTAAATAAATGAAAGGTGGACAAGTTAGGTCCACCTTTTTTTATTTCCATTTGAAAGATCAACTCCAGGGATAATCATTATATTAACTCCCAATTGACCAAATGCCCAAATGCCCAAATGCCTAAAACACATAACCCTATCCTTATCATTCTTGCGTTTTTCTCCATTTACGTCATCTGGGGCTCAACGTATTTATTGAATAAGATTGCAGTAAATGAATTGCCACCGTTCCTATTGGCCGGTATTCGATTCACCGTTGCAAGTATACTCATATTCATCATTGCGAAGGTCATGGGTAAAAGTATCGCCATTTCAGGACGACAACTCAAGAATACCTTAATTGCCGGGTTTTTGTTTTTAAGCTTTGGCAATGGGGTAGTGGTATGGGCCTTAAAATATGTGGATAGTGGTTTTGCCGCCTTGGAGATATCTGCCCAACCCCTAATCATTCTTTTGCTTATGCGCATCTTACAAGGCAAAAAAATACAACCCATGTCGATCATCGGGGTTGTTTTGGGTTTTATAGGAATTTATTTATTGGTGAGTCAAAAACAGGTCATTAGTCAGGAAAACTCAATTGCGGGAATACTCATGATCTTTGTTTGTATGCTGAGCTGGGGCTATGGTAGCCTATTTGTTGGAAAGGCCGATTTGCCCCGAAATTTTTTCGTTAATACGGGATATCAAATGTTGACCGGGGGAATACTGCTGTTGGTAGCGAGCTTGATATTTAATGAAGAATGGACATCCC
>JAHHKH010000188.1 GCA_018679695.1 Maribacter sp. | reverse complement strand
GTTTAAGGTCGATATCAATTACGAATTATAATCGACAGCTTAATGGTATAAATGTAGCTGAAAACCTCAATGAACTTGAAGCCAATATGAACATTTACTTCCAAGGATTTCCTGATTTGAAAGTTTCTATTCTTGATACAGCCATTAAAAACAACCGATTATTTGCCCAATGGACCTTTGAAGGTACCAATACTGGTGTTTTTGGGGAAACACCGGCCACTGGCAAGCACGTAATTGTAAGTGGATTTTCGGAACTCACTTTTGATGATGAAGGGAAAATTTCCCAAGAAAAGGTCTATTACAATGAATTGCAACTCTTGCAACAGTTAGGATATACGTTGAATGAACCAATAGTCGAATAATAAACAATGTAAAACCAAAATTCAATAAAAATGAGAACACAAAAATTCAAATTACTAATTGCAATTCTTTTAATACTTCCATTAAGTCTTATTACAGCACAAGAAAAAACGTCACAGGCCTTCTGGGTTCACGAGGATGTCGTAAAACCAAATATGGTCGGTGAATACGAAAGCGTCGTCAAAGAGCTTGTAGATAATATGAAAAAACATAGCATTCAAGACGTGAATATGATAACCGCCAATTTGGTCGATTCTAGGTACTTATATGTAGGACCCATTGAGAATATGGCCCAACTTGACAAACCATCCTTTGCCACACTGTCTGAAAAAATGGGCAAAGACAATATGTCTGCATTGTTCAATCGAATGGATAAATGCTACGATATTGAACAGGATTATGTCATTTATTTGGATAAGGAACTATCCTATATGCCCACAGGCATCACACAAACACCTGAAGGACAAGACTATCGAAAATTCCACTATTTACATTTTACTCCAGGAAATAGGGCCATGGTCAAGGAAAAAATGAAAGCTATAAAAAACATGTTCGCCGAAAAAGGATCGAAAGAATACTATAGGGTCTATAAAAGCGGCTTTGGAACAAGAGGTGAATTCTATATGGTTGCGGTTGCCGCAAAAGACCCTATACACTATGAAACCCAATCACAGGAAAATCAGGCCTTATTAGGAGAAGATGGCAACAAAACAATGGGCGATTTAATGGGCAACTTATTAAAGTACGAGGTCTTTGAAGGCCATATGCGACCTGAAATGGGGTATTCCCCAAACTAAAACCAATGGTGAACCACCCAATTAGGAACAACCAAAGGTATTATTACTCATTTAACTAAAAAAACTTAAAAATCATGAAAAATATAATTAGCAGTATAGCGACAATCTTGTTTGGAATAGTATTAATGGCTTTGGTCATCCCTACAGAAATAAATGCACAGGATCCTGCAAACGTAGATTCCAAACATTACACAATTGAGTTCGAGAACGACCATGTACGAGTATTGAGAATAACTTATGGTCCGGGTGAAGAATCCGTGATGCATGAGCACCCAAATGCAGTTGTTGTGATGCTCACTGATACAAGCACGGAAATGACCTTGCCAGACGGTAATAAAGTTGAGGACTTGGCAAAAATGGGGGATGCCCAATGGACTCCCGCAGGTATGCATATCCCAAAAAACATTGGGAATGAAAAAATGGAGGCCGTCTTGGTTGAATTAAAATCAAAATCTGAATAAATAAAAAAACAAGCACATTATGAAAAAAATAAGTATACTAATAATTGCCACAATTCTATTAACGGCTTGCCAACAAGGACCAGCACGTTACACACAAAATTCGCCTGAAATTGATACGGTGAAGAAATTAATAGCTAACTATAACAGTATGACATATGATACCAGTATGTATGCTGATACATCAAAGACCTTCTACAATACGAAGGAAAATGCTATGTCACCGGCGGAAACCATCGCCTATCATCAAGAAACCGATAAAACGTATAAATCCCGACGTTTTCTTGACCAGGACCAAGAATATGAAATGGTGCTTACCGATGATGGTAAAACCTGGGTCAATTGTTGGTTGGATTGGCAGGGGACATTGGCCGCGAACAATCAGGAATACAATATTCCCATACATTTAACTTATCAATTCATTGACGGAAAAATAGTGCGGGAACATGGTCATTGGGACCCAACAGCAATAGTTTTGGCAATGCAGGAAGTTGAGAAAATGAATAATATGTCCGCCGATGAAAAAGCTATTCAATCAACCATTACCAATGTCACCAAGGCTTGGAATTCCAACGACAAGGAAATGATGGCTTCTATTTTGACAGGCAACTTCACAAGGACGGAAAATGGCAATATCATTGCCAGAAACCCTAAGGATTATGCAGGTTTTATGGATATTTATCATGGGGCATTCCCTGACTTTACCGTAATGATTGACAAAACCTTTATTAGCGGTAATAAGGCATACATGAATTGGACATGCACAGGCACCAATACCGGGAATTTTATGGAAAACCAGCCTACGAATAAAAAAATAAGGACCCATGGTTTTAGTGTTTGGACATTTAACAAAGAAGGCAAGGCCATTCAAGAAGATGCCTATTACGACAATATGGTGGTCTTTAACCAGCTTGGCATTACTCCAAAATAAACAGGTAAACTAAACTTAACAGGGTATTTCATTGAAAGGTTTCGGGGGGAATTATAATGGATTCCCTGTTAGGTTTTAAAACCAAAATCAATAAAGCAAAATTTAATCTAAAATCAATGAAAAAAGCATTACAACTATTATTATTGTTTACCCTTATCGCATGTCTATCATCCTGTAACAGTGAAGACAAACAGTTGGCGGACAATATCAACATGTATTCCAACACCTGGGATGAAATTATCAATAATGGCAAACTGGAACTATTTGATAACACCCGTTTCGATGAGGACATTACGCTAATTATGAGTCCTGAAAATGTAGTAGGCATCACTAATGTCCAAGAATTTTATGCAAACTATCTTACCGGGTTCTCTAATATCGAGTTTACCATCGTCGATGTCTTTGGCCAAGGTGATAAGATTATGAAACATTGGAATTTTAAAGGCACACATTCCGGTGATTTTTTTGGTATTCCCGCTACTGGAAAGATGGTAGATATAGATGGAGTTACCCTTGTTAAAATGAAGAACGGGAAAATAACCCAGGAGCAGGATTTTATGGACAATATGGCCTTTATGCAACAATTAGGGATTCTGTCTTCCCCTGATAATGTCAGCATCATTGATGGGATGTATAAATCATTTGCTACTGGCGATGTCCCAGCAGTATTGGCCGCTTTTGATGCCAATATTATATGGAATGAAGCAGAAAATTTTCCCTATGCGGATAGAAATCCTTATAAAGGACCAGACGCTGTCGTTGACGGTGTGTTCGCACGTCTAGGTTCAGAATGGGACTATTGGAACCTGGTCGATATCGAACTGCATGACATGGCCAATGACCAAGTCCTTGCAACGGGGCGTTATCAAGCCAAATACAAAAAGAATGGAAAAACCATCGATGCCCAGTTTGCCCATTTATGGACACTTAAAGAAGGTAAAGTTCTTAATTTTCAGCAATATGCCGACACCAAGCAAGTTACTGATGTCGTAGGCAAATAAAGTAGTTCCTACAAATATTCACAAGATTACGGAGAAGCCGAAAACCGATTAGAGTAAGCCTAATAATTAATAAGATAGATAGCAAAATCATGAAAAAAACAGTAGTAACACGACACAAGGTTGGTGATTTTAACACTTGGCTCAAAGGCCACCAAGACAGACTTGATCTATTTGGCCCTGCAATGTCAGACCTTAAAACTTTCCAGGATGCAGACAATCCCAATTCGGTGGTTTTGGTTATGGAAGTAACCGATATGGATAAGTTTAAAGCTATTTTAAATGATCCTTCTACCGAGGTTCTAAAAACCAAGCATACCGTGCTAGATCCAATTACGGTGTCAATGCAGGTTGATTTGTAAATTAGGATACTACTCATGTTTTTAAGGAAAAAATTATGAGCGAATCTTTAGCAATAACTATTTCTACACTGGATGTGGAAGCGACTTCAGATGGTGAAAATTTGGAAATTTGGAATCTGGGAAAAGATCTTAGCGGATTAAATTCCAAAGTTCTTGCGGTAACTCGGCAAAAAGAATAATATTGACTCTATTACAAAACTTACTGGAAAAAGCAGAACCTAAGTTTTAAATACAAGTAATTTTTTACTTAGTCCTTTTTTCAGGAAGACCCGATCAACATCGGGTCTTACCTTTTTTTGTGTAACTTTTATACATTTGATTCTTTGTCTTAAACAAAACCAATTTATGAAATATGAAACCAACGAGACGATCTGTGCTTTTTGATAAAGCTGGGTATTATTTTATGGGGTTGTTTGCACTGGCCATTGCCGGGTTTTGGCCTTCTTACTTTTCCAAATTTTTTGATGGAACGGGAGACTTTTCCTTTTATTTTCACTTCCATGCAGTTTTTGCGATACTCTGGATATGTATTCTCATTGCCCAGCCTATTTTAATACGGCAAAAGAATTACAAGTTACATCGTACCATAGGAAAACTGTCTTACTTCGTGGTACCCTTTATTTTTATTTCCGTTATCCTACTGGCCCATAATCGAATAACAGGCGAAGAAGAAAATTTAGGTTTAAGCCTTTGGGTTCCTTTTAAAGACCTTCTGGTCTTTGCCTTTGGTTATGGAGTCGCTATAAAATATAGACGTACCATGGCCATTCATGCCCGTGGGATGATAGTCGCCGGTATTGTCCTTATTGAACCGGCATTGGTACGATTAATTCTTTATGTGTTTTTCCCAGATGCTGGTTTCGCCCCAGAAGGGTACTTGGCAACCATTGCCATTATATACCTGCTATTGATCGGGTTAGTAATAGCGGAACGCAAACAAAAAGTAGGTAGATGGGTGTTTTCTATGGCATTGGGGTTGTATATTTTTGTTCATTCAGTTATCCTATTTCAGATTGAAATACCACCCTGGCAGGCTTTTTCCGAGTGGTTTGCCGCATTACCACTGACATGATCTTCGTGTGCTCTGCTATTTAAAACCTTCATAATTAATCATGACGGGGTTTTTAAAGGGTACATAGCCAAAATTATTCTTTACTGAATACCGAATGAACTTTTTTAAATGGAACTGGGGCAACTATTCGCTTCAACGGCAACTTTGGATTCCTATCCTTTTTTTGCCTATATCAACGGGGGGGTTCGTGAATTTCGCCATACCTTTCGCGGAAGGGGAATTTGCCGTTGTTGGGCCAAGAATTATTAATGCTGTAAAGGAAATCGGTGCCGGATTAACAGCATCGGAAATGACAACCCTAATTTCAAAGGCATCATTATCAATTGCCCAAGGTGAAAGTTTCAGTAATATGTGACAACCCTTTCATCTGTTAATTATTATGCCTGCAATGGGAACATGAACAAGGTGACATGTGTATGATAGTATGAATTCTTAGGCCGTCCCCTTTTTAATCTTTTTCATCTTGCAATCAATACTGTTGATTTAGATGCCCTTTTAAATATCCCTATAAAATGTAAGTCCATTTTTATAAGGATCATAAAAGGCGAATTCACGGGTACCCCAGGCTGTTTCCCTTAACAAGGTATGCGGATGAAAAACATCTTTTTCCGAATATTCATTGTAAAGGGCCTCAATATTTTGTGTAACAATACGCAACATAGGTCTGTCAATTCCTTGCTCCCACTCCGCCTCATCATGCCACTGTAAATGTATTTCAATTGCATCACGGATAATACCGGCATAAGTGGGCTTCTTACTATCATCTGCAAAGGCAATTTTAAAACCCAATCTATTCACGTAAAAATCAAGAGCCTCAACAACATTCTTCACGGGAAGAACCGGATGGATTTGATGTAAATAGCCTTTCATATATTTATTCTGATTTTAAATAATTACCTTTTGATATAAATTACAAAAAATAAAATTCCGATTTGAAAAATCAAATACCCTTTCTTTTTCTTTTTCTTATGTTCTCAATTTATGGTAGTAGTCAAAACACTAAGTTAATGACCTATAATATCAAATATGATTATAAGAATGATACGATAAACAATTGGAACGATCGTAAAGAAAGTCTCGTAAAGTTACTACTTCATTACGAACCTGCCATTATAGGTACGCAAGAGGCCCTGCACCACCAAGTTAATTATATTGATAATGCTCTGGCTAATTTCTCCTATATTGGAGTTGGTAGGGACGATGGCAAACAAAAAGGGGAATATACGGCCATACATTACAATCACACAAAATTCAAATTAAAGACCAGCAATACTTTCTGGCTTTCTAAAACTCCGGGGAAAGTATCAGTAGGTTGGGATGCCGCAATGGAGCGTATTTGCACCTATGGGCTCTTTGAAAATCTTAAAACAAAGGAACAATTCTATGTTTTCAATACCCATTTTGACCATATGGGTAAAAAAGCCCGAGCTAAGTCGGCCAAGCTTATCTATAAAAAGATCAAGGAATTAAACAATACTGGTCTACCATTGGTCCTCATGGGGGATCTTAATCTGAAACCCGAAGAAAAACCCATCCAATTCCTAAAAAAGAAATTGAATGACGGCAAAGCGGTATCCCAAAAGCCCTTTTATGGTCCTAGTGGCACTTTTAATGGATTTAATCGGAATATGAATTTGGACAACAGGATCGACTACATTTTTGTGCACGATTTCCAGGTGCTTTCGTATATACATATTGACGATCGTATGGAAAACAACAAACATATTTCTGATCACCTACCTGTTTTAATCAGTCTAAAAAAGCGAGACTAATGTATATACCCCACCACTATATAAACAAGAATATCGAGGAGGTAAAAGACTTTCTCAAAGAAAATAGTTTTGGCATCCTGGTCAACCAAGTTGAAGGAAAGCCATGGGCGACCCACATACCCCTTGAATTGGATGTTGATGAAGATGGGAACGATTTACTGGTAAGCCACATCGCCAAAGCCAATCCGCAATGGAAATACTTCGAGGAGAACGATGAAGTCCTATGCATATTCAACGGCCCGCAAAGTTATATATCTTCTTCTTGGTATACTGAAGAGGAAGTTCCTACCTGGAACTATATTGCCGTACATGTTTACGGTAAGATCAAAATTCTAGACGAAAAGGAAGTCCTGGCCTCAATGCATAAATTGGTCGATAAATACGAGGCAAATTCCAAAAATCCCATTTCAGTGGGCAATTTGTCCAAAAAGACCATGCGACAGATAAAAGGGGTCGTTGGATTTAAAATAAAGGTGGATACTATTCAGGCCGCCTATAAACTCTCCCAAGGAAGGGAACATGATCATCACAGGATTATTTCACAATTAAAAGAGCAGGAAACCCCGGGGGCTGCTGAAATAGCCAGACAAATGAAAAATAATTCCTCTTAAATAGATCTATAGGCGTTTAGAATGTTTTCTATTTTTTCATTTTTATCAGGATTCACAAACTTCCTTTGAGGATCTTCATCCAACCACTTCAATGTTCGTTGTATGCCTATGGCAAAAGGTATAGTTGCCTTAAACTCCGGAACAAAGGTCTTTATCTTGCTATTATCAAAGATGACACTCTCCGCTTTATCGGCCAGTAGGGTTCCTGTAAACGAAGGTTCGATCTTGCAAATAAAATCAGAGGCTATATGAACAATTTTGGCTTCCTTGCCTAATCGATCAGCGAGTATTCTATAGATCATGTTCCAGCTTAAAATTTCATCAGAGGTAATGTGAAAGGCATGCCCAATGGCTTTGGTCAATCCCAAAAGCCCTACAAATCCTTTGGCGAAATCATCGGAATGGGTAACTGTCCATAACGAAGTTCCATCACCATGAACTATTATTTCCTTCCCTTTTATAATTCTATCGGCGGTGGTGTACTCTTTAAAACCTCCAATAGCAATAGGTATTACCGTATCGTAGGTCAAGGAAGGGCGAACAATTGTAATTGGGAATCCCTCTTGCCTATAAGCTTGCATCAATCTATCCTCACATCGTATTTTGTCTCGTGAATAGTCCCAAAGGTTATTGTAAAGTGGTGTCGATTCTGTAATTACCGGATAACTCAGTGGTGTTTGATAACAAGAAGCGGAACTAATAAAAATATACTGTTTCGTTTTACCCTTAAAGAGTGAAATATCCCGTTCAATATCTTCAGGAGTAAAGGCAATCCAATTGACTACCACGTCCCAATGATGATTCGCCAGTGCTGAGAGTTCTTTGGGATTATTGATGTCCCCAAGAATCGTTTTCACACCCGACAATGCTACTTTGGTATTCCCCCTATTTAGATGGTATAGGTCCATGCCTCTTTCCAACGCTAAACGACTAGCAGGGGTACTTATATTACCTGTTCCTCCAATGAATAATACTTTCATTATAAATATTTCAAATTGCCATCGATGGTTATCAATTCAATCCGCCATTTAAGCAAACAAAAAGCTAGCCTACTATTTAGCCAATTATGCAAATTCAACACTATATAAACGAATTGCCTCTGCCTTTCCCCTAAGTAACAACCTGCCTATTTGCGCATATGAAATTGGGTTTTCTTTCTGCAATTCGTCAAACAAATCACCAGAAACAAGGGCCTTTGCATTATAGGTATTGCATTCTGCCTGAATGCGTGCCGTGGTATTCAAAACATCCCCTGTAAAAATAATATCCTTTTTGATAATTCCTATTTCACCTGTAGTCACCTCACCTATATGGTAACCGGCCTTAAACGTTGGGACTAGACCAAACTTTTCGATATAATCATCTTTCTTATCTTCAAATACCTCAGAAATTTTGCGATAGCATTCAATGCAATTATTGTTATGTATCCCATTTTCCATAGTCCATGTAACCACAATTTCATCTCCCACGTATTGGTAAACTTCACCGTAAGTCTCCAAAATTGCCTCGGTCATATCAGAGTAGTACTTCTTAAGAAGTTTAAAATACCTTGAATGACCTATTTTCTCGGCAATTGAAGTAGAGGACCGCATATCCAAGAACATGAATATACGGGTCTCTTTTATCGGTCTGTGGTATTTCCCTAAATAATTGGACATAATTCCATTACCTAAATAGTTTTCAATTTCAGAGTAAAACAGGGCAATGTCTAAAAGGGCCCCAGCATAAATTACCACACTCCAAAAAGCAAACGTTCCCATAAAGGCCTTTACGTTTTCCAATACCTTATGGCTCAGTATATGCATGTTATAATGCAAGGAATTCGCTATCATGGATAGTGCAATCAGGAAAAATATGATAACGATGGTATAGAATGTTCCTTTGAAAGCTATTTTTTTCCATAGGGGTCTATCCTCAAACTTCTTTTTCAACCAAAATACTTCAGCACATCCCTGCAGAAGACCTATGATGAAACTACCTATACAGATAATCAATAATGCGTTATGAAAATTATATCCCATTCCTGTGGAGGGGAACAGCGATAATTTGCCCATTAAACCTACACCTATAACAACGTACAAAAATCCAAAAAAGGACCAAGTAAGCCCAAAAGGAAGAATTTGTCTTAAATATCTCTTATAACTGCGTGTCAACATACGTTCATAAATATAGGAAACTTTGCATCCAAAACTGATTAATAATAAGCGTATTGACTGATCATATAAATATATATAAAGGTACTTCGTTTTCTAGATTTGAATTCAAGATTTGCTCAAAATTAAGTGCCTGAATAATACCATTTTTTTACCGAAAGTAAGACCAAAAAACAAGCGGGTATAACCATCGTTTCTTAGTTGTTTAATCCGTTTTATTAGAGTAATTTGCTTAGATAAAATCAGAGCATACCATGACAAATCGGAGATCTTTTATTAAAAAAGCAGCATTAGGAACTGCGGCAATTTCAATTCCGTCCTATGCAAGCCAGGCATCCAATCTTTTTTCAACTGGGAGAAACATTTCCGAATTAAAAATTTCACTGGCCCAATGGTCTTTGAACAGGGCCTTTTTTAAAGGTGAACTTGATGCGAATCGATTCGCATCAATAGCTAAAAATTCGTATGGAATAGGAGCCGTTGAATATGTAAATGCATTTTATAAGGATTTCGCAAAAAGCGAAAAGTTTTGGATGCAAATGAAAAATGAAGCTGATAATGAAGGCGTGAAAAATCTTCTGATCATGGTTGATGATGAAGGAGATTTAGGTAATCCTGATAGCAAAAAGCGAAAAACAGCTGTAGAGAACCATTACAAATGGATACATGCGGCAAAAATCCTAGGCTGTCACTCCATTCGGGTCAATGCCTTTGGAGAGGGAGAGGAAGATACACTGCGGGCCGCCTTGGTAGATGGGTTGGGAGAACTTGCAACCTATGGGGGAAATGAAAATATTAATGTTATCGTGGAAAATCACGGATTGCATACTTCTAACGGAGCTTTTATAACAGGGATCATCAAAGAAGCTGAAAATCCATATTTGGGAACCTTGCCCGATTTTGGTAATTGGTGTTTAAATGCAAAATGGGGAAGTACACAGAACAATAAATGCGATGATGTGTACGACCGTTATAAAGGGGTCCAGGAATTTTTACCGTTTGCCAAAGGTGTAAGTGCCAAGTCCTATGCATTCGATGATAATGGTTATGAAACGATAATTGATTATCGTAAAATGTTGCAAATAGTAAAAGAGTCAGGTTTTGATGGGTATATAGGTATTGAGTTCGAAGGTGAGAATATGACGGAACCAGATGGTATTAGAGCTACAAAATCATTGGTAGAAAAGGTTTGGAGTGAATTGGACTAGAAAAATAGGCTGTGGATACATTTAAATCTTTGATAAGAAGGAACCTCAGCAGTAAAAAAGTGCTGCTTTTCTTTCTTTTAGCCACCATAGCCTATCTTCTTATGCTTTTTGTCACCATTCCAAAAGTGATGGCTTTTTCAGACGAAATGAGATTATTGGATATGATGCCCACGGGGTATGACCTTAGTTACGTCACCAAGCTCTTAACCACTTTAGGGCAAGAAGGTCGCGATACCTATTTATATAGCCAGATTCCGTTGGACATGATATACCCATTACTATTTGGAATTGGTTATTGTCTTATACTCGCCTTTTTTCTAAATAAAATGAACAAGCTTAAAGCACCTTATTTATACCTATGCTTGTTACCACTTATCGCCGGTACGGCAGACTATTTAGAGAATATCGGCATAATTACCTTACTTAAAAGCTATCCTGATATTTCAGAATCCATGGTTTCTTTGACCAATATTTTTAGCATTGTAAAGAGTAGTTCAACTACACTTTATTTCATAATCTTGATTGTCACCCTACTGGTTTTGGGCATAAAAAGTATTAACAACAAGCACTAATGACCCCATTTAAGATTGAATTCCTGGATCATGTGGCTATCCGAGTAACCGATTTGGAAGTGTCCAGCAAATGGTATAGCAAAGTATTGGGGTTGAAAAAGCACAAAATGAAAAAATGGGGTGATTTTCCCATCTTTTTATTATCCGGTAAAACCGGTATTGCCTTATTTCCCAAATCCAAGGAATCTTCGCAATTTCCTTCGGACTCCAAAAAGGACAAAATCGATCATTTTGCCTTCAATGTTACCAAAGAGAATTTTATAAAGGCAAGAAAACGGTATGAAGAATTGGGACTGGACTTTGACATACAGGACCATCATTATTTTCATTCAATGTACACAAAAGACCCCGATGGTTATACTGTTGAATTGACAACAATTGTGGTACAAGAGGAGGATTTTTATGTATGATGTTCCAATAGCTCAAATAAGGCCTGTCTATTTATCTACTTTAGACTGGGACAACCTTTCAAATTACCGATTCCTGTTTTAAAAAAAAGACTATTTTTATAAGATTCACAACTAAACCAACCTTAAAAGAAAACCTATGTCTCAAGTTTCCATAAGTTCGCTAAAACCCCGTTTATCATTTTGGCAAATCTGGAACATGAGTTTCGGATTTTTGGGAATCCAGTTTGGTTTTGCATTGCAGAATGCCAATGTTAGTCGGATTTTTGAAACATTGGGAGCCTCTAAGGACGAGCTTCCCATTCTATGGCTGGCTGCTCCGGTTACAGGGCTATTGGTACAGCCCATTATCGGATATTATAGCGATCGAACCTGGCATAAAAAATGGGGACGACGTAGGCCGTTTTTTGCTATAGGAGCCATTTTGGCAACAATAGCTTTATTCGCAATGCCCAATTCAACGGCACTCTGGATGGCAGTTATAATGCTGTGGTTAATGGACGCTTCGATCAATATTAGCATGGAACCATTTCGCGCCTTCGTAGGGGATATGTTACCCAACGAACAACGCACAAGTGGTTTTGCCATGCAAAGTTTCTTTATTGGAATAGGTGCAGTTGTTGCTTCTGCATTACCCTACATATTTACCAATTGGTTTGGAATAAGTAATGTTGCAGAGGACGGAGGTATTCCCGATGCTGTGAAATGGTCATTTTATTTGGGTGGCATTGCTTATTTCTGTGCTGTGATGTGGACTGTTTTCAATACTGAGGAATACCCCCCGGACGACCTGGAAAAACTTAAGGCTGAAAATGCCGAAATTGGGGTTTTTACAGGTTTGGCAGAGTCTTTCATGGGCATCTTCAAAATGCCAAAAACCATGGTACAATTAGCCTTTGTCCAATTTTTCTCTTGGTTTGCCTTGTTTGCCATGTGGATCTATACGACTTCCGCGGTAACCAGCCATGTCTATGGTACCTCTGACACCACTACGGCATTATACAATGAAGGGGCCGATTGGGTAGGTATTTGTTTTGCCATTTATAACGGTATTGCCGCAATAGTGGCATTTTTACTGCCCATAGTTGCCAAAAGAACCAGTAGACGTCTTACCCACCTCATGGCCTTGGTATTAGGCGGCATAGGATTGATATCGATATTCTATATAAAAGATCCAAATCTATTATTGATATCGATGATAGGGGTAGGCATCGCCTGGGCAAGTATTCTTTCAATGCCGTACGCCATGCTATCCAGTATATTGCCTGCCAACAAAATGGGGTACTATATGGGGGTATTCAACTTCTTTATTGTAATACCACAAATAGTGGCGGCCGGGATTCTTGGATTTATGCTTAAATCATTCTTTGAAAACGAATCTATTTATGCGCTAATAATTGGTGGTATATCAATGTTTATAGCGGCACTACTCTGTTTAATAGTACAGGACAATGAGGCGAAATAGCTATGAGTTGGATCAAAACAATTGATTATAACAAGGCAGATAGTAAACTTAATAGCATTTATAAGAGGGTCAAAGGCCCCGAAGAAAATGTTGACAATGTTCTGAAGCTACATAGTTTAAGGCCCCATACGCTTATTGGCCATATGACCTTATATAAAAGTGTCCTGCATCATTCGGCAAATGTACTGCCTAAATGGTATCTTGAAGCCATAGGCGTTTATGTGAGCTACTTGAATAAATGTGATTATTGCGTTCAGCATCACTCGGCAGGCTTATCCCGACTTTTAAACGATACCGAAAAAGAAAACCAATTCTTTAAAGCTCTGCGAAAAGATAAGCTCGAAACCTATTTTGATGAAATGTATTTGGAGGGCATGCGCTATGCCAGGAAATTAACAATCGCTCCTTCAAAAATGGTAAAGGCTGATTTTACAAAATTGAAAGAATCCGGATTTGCTGAGGGGGAAATATTGGAAATAAACCAAGTCACCTGCTATTTCAATTATGTGAATCGTTCTGTTTTGGGACTAGGTGCCAATACCAAAGGTGATATCATAGGACTTTGCCCAAAAGATAGCGACAATCCTGAGAACTGGAATCATTCTTAACTTTATAGATTATCCAATTGGTTACTTCGTTTATCCGTGCTAATGGTCCAAAAGAATCCCACAAAGAAAAAAGTATCGGCCGGGGGGCGAATTGCCCTTCTATCAAAAACCCCGTTCATATTGGGTGCATCGGCATATTGATAGCCATTAATATTATTAAAACCCAAAAGGTTATTCACTGAAAAGTACAATATCTTCTGTTGTGAAATGAGATATGCCCAATTAAAACTGAGGTTGTTGTACGATTTTGTTTTCTCCGCTAAAAAAGCACTTGTATTCGGATTATCATAGGGTCTTCCAGAGGCATGGATAAATGAAAACCCTATTTGGGAACGCCAATCATTTACCCAATATTTGGTTACCAAAGAGAAGTTGTGCTTTGGTGCAAAATTGGGTGTTGCCATCGTCCGAAAATTTAAATAGTCACGTTGGGTATCCAAATAGGAATAGGATATCCAATAATCCAGATTTTTAATATTCTGATTGTCCCTCCAAAAAATATCCAGCCCAGTTGCATAACCACTTCCCATAGAATTGTAATTTGAGTTGAATTGGGGCATTTCGGTATCGAACTTCACCAAATCATCATAGTCCTTATAGTAGGCTTCTGCCCTGAATGTGGTACCATCACCCATCAATTGATAATTTAAAATATAGTGGGATGTTTTTTCATAGTCCAAGGATTTATTAAACTTTAAATATTCAATAGACGGGTTTTGATAAAAATCCCCGTAGGCCAATGAAAATTGCCCTTTTTCGCTGCTTTTGTACGCAATTGAAATCCTCGGGGATAGACTAAAAGACCGGAGGGCTTGCGAATATTCACCTCGCAGTCCTAATTTCATGGCAAGTCGGTTACTGAAAAATATATCGGTCTCGGTGAATCCAGCGAACAATTCATCCTTAAAATCACTATTAAAACTTGATCCGTCGGCGGTGAGGAATACATCGTCATAATCCTGATTGAAAAACTCCCCTCCAAAATTCAACTGAAAACGGCTACTGAAGTTTTTCCTTAGCTTTAGTTTTAGATGCGCACCAATTTCTTTGGTCTCGAAATCATCAGCGAATATTCCTATATTATTTTTATCAAAAGAAATACTTGCACCGGTTGAAAGCGTCCATTCGTTATCCAAAAAGTGTTTGTAGGATGAATTGACATATAAATTGTTATTCATCAGTGTAAAGGGAACGAAATTCTCAAAGTTTATATCCTCTTGCTCAATATCCAAATTCGCTTGATTGAACCCTGTATAGAGTTTAAAAATATTGTTTTCTCCCTTGCTTCTGAATACCGCTTCACCTGAAATCGATTCATAGGGTTTTTTCCAGCGTGCGCCTTGATTGGATGGCACTAAGACCTCATAGGGTGCTAAATTTATGTAGGATGTGTTAATGCTCAACGACTGTTTACCCCAAATCTTGGTATGTCCTATACCACCCCCAACGGACATAACCGATATATCGGTTTTTTCCTGGTCGGGTATATCGGTGGTATTCAATAACAAAACACTTGACAGTGCCTGCCCATATTCCGCGGAATAACCCCCAGTACTAAAAGTGATGCCCTTAAATAGAAAGGGTGAAAACCGACCCCTTGTAGGGATATTATTTGCCGTGGCACTAAAGGGTTGGAACACCCTAAGCCCATCGATAAAAACCTGTGTCTCTCCTGCTGCCCCACCTCGTATGAAAAGTCTACCATCCTCACTAACAGTTGATGTGCCTGGTAATGTTTGCAATGCTGCCACAAAATCACCGGCGGCACCAGCTGTGGTAACGATGTCCAACGGTTTCAAAACAGAGACCTTGGAGTTGTCGCCTGCTTCAAAAGAACCTGCCGTTAATGTAACCCCTGTAAGCTCATTGATAGCTTCTTTTAATCTTATTTCGAGACTTTTTAGTAGACCAACATCACCAACCTCATAGTGCGTTTCAAATGAAATGATTGAAATGATCAAGGTCTGTGTTCCTTCTTCCAATGTATTAAAAGAAAAGATACCCTCCTCATTAGTGGAGGCCCCATCATAGGTACCCTCTAAATAGACATTCGCTCCTCTAACTGGATTGTTCTTTTCGTCCAAGACTGTTCCAGAAATTTGGGTTTGTGCAATCGTAAAGGTTGAAATTAACAGTATGACCGGTAATAAAGGTATTTTATACATGACTGTTCGTTTTTGATGAAACAAATGTGCGAACAGAGAGCTAGCCTTGCCAATTTATATGACCGAATTGTATTATTGACGGCTTGAATTGTGCCCGTTCAATTGATTTACAATTCACTCCAAATTTTCAACAGTTGGGTAGTTCCTTTTTCTAAATCTAGCAGTAGTGTGGGAAATTTGGACTGAATAGTAGTAATAACAATTAAAACTTTGAGCAAAATGAAAACAGCAGGACTTATTTTAGCATTAGTACTTACCAACTTAGTGGCAACAGCACAAGAAATTAAAGGCGTTAACATCTCAGTGACCATTGAAAATGTTCTTTCCGATGACGGGAAAATAATTGGGGCATTACATTCGACAGAAACATTCCTGAAAGGCCCTGGTATAATGAATGAAGTAATCAATGCCACTAAAGGAGAGGTTGTCCTTACTTTTTCAGGGGTAGCCCCAGGAACCTATGCCATAATGATTTTACATGATGGCAATAATAATAACAGGATGGATTATGAAACCAATGGGATGCCGAAAGAGAGTTATGCAACTTCAGGAAGTAATGAACCCTATGGACCCCCTAATTTCGATATGGCAAAATTTGAAGTAGCTGACGAAGATTTGGAATTTAAAATTCGATTTTAATAAGACTTCATCGTACAAAAAAGGCCTGCCAATGGTGGGCCTCTATTGTTGCCATAAAACTATGGAAGTACTATATTTCTTCGGCCAACCAAGCCTTCATCATCCAAACTGTTTTCTCTTGTTCCGTAATAAAATCGCTCATCATTGAGTTTGTTCCCTCATCATCAGCCTCTTCAGAAGTCTTTAAAATTCTTCGCTCAATTAGCAGTAGTTGGGACAATGAATCCACGATGAGTCTAATGGCGTTTTCATCTTTCGTTATATTCTTACCAACAGGAACCTTGGAGTTTTCAATATAATCTTCGAAGGTATGCAAAGGTACTCCTCCCAACGTAAGAATACGCTCGGCAATCTCATCTACTTTCATGTTGGTATCATCATAAAGTTCTTCAAATTTGACGTGAAGGTCAAAAAATCGCTTTCCTTTTATATTCCAATGTATTCCCCGTAAATTCTGGTAATATCTTTGAAAATTAGCCAACAACTCGTTCAAATCATGGCATATTGCCAATGATTTTTCCGCACTTAAACCTATACTATTTAATTCCATATTTGATTTTATTTTTATTTCATCATTAAAAATAATGTATTTACTAGGTATACATCATAAATTAAATTGATAGTTTTTATAATTTTATAGACTTAAATTATAACTTATGACCATTACCCAATTGCAATATGTGCTGGCGGTTGCCGAGTACCAGAATTTTACCTTGGCGGCCCAAAAAAGCTTTGTTACCCAACCCACCCTAAGTATGCAAGTGCAGAAACTTGAAGACGAACTCGACGTTTTGATTTTTGACCGAAGCAAAAAACCGATTTCCATTACCGAAGTGGGCAAAAAAATTGTTGAACAGGCTAAAAATATTGTAAATGAGGCTAATAGAATCAAGGATATTGTAGATCAAGAAAAGGGTTTTATAGGCGGTGATTATACCTTAGGAATCATTCCTACAATAATGCCGACATTGTTACCCATGTTCCTTAAGACCTTTATCAATAAATATCCCAAAGTAAATCTTATCATAAAAGAGCAAAATACCGAAAGTCTAATTCGTAATATCCAGGACGGACATCTGGATGCTGGGATAGCCGCTACACCTTTGGAAATTGAATTTATCAAAGAAAGGCCATTGTACTATGAACCTTTTGTGGGATATGTCCCTATGAATCATAGGTTGGCCAACACCTCAAAGTTGAACCCAGAGGATCTGGACATAGCGGATATATTACTTCTGAGAGACGGTCATTGTTTTAGAGATGGTGTCATAAACATATGTAATTCCCCAAAAAATTATGATGAGGAGCATTTTCAATTGCAAAGCGGCAGTTTCGAGACATTGGTGAACTTATCCAATGAAGGCTTGGGAATGACACTATTGCCCTATTTGAATACACTCGAACTGGATGAGGGGAAAAAGAGAAACCTAAGGTACTTCAACAATCCATCACCTGCACGGGAGGTTAGTTTGATCTACCATAAAAGCGAATTGAAGATTCAAATTACCCAAGCATTGAAAGACGTAATCTCAGGCATCGTTAGGGGGGCAATAGCTTTCCAAGACGTGAAAATAATAAGTCCTTTAAACAGGTAAGTGCTATTATATAGGCCTATAGCGATAAGAACATTCCTCAATACAGCCAATAAATCCTAAGATTAGTTTGCCCTCCTCGAACCGAATATTGTAACTGGGTTGGTATAGGGTCGAACTACACGAAATTTCTATGGACAACAATTCCTCTTCGATAGCGAAAGTGCCGGTAATGGGTGCCTTACAATCTTCCCATCTTGATAGTAAAATTGTTCCATCAGCATTGAACTCATATATCTGCCCATTCTTGATCTCCGACCAATCAACTATTCCTCCAGGACTTATTTTTGTGGCTTCCAATTGCCATTTACCAATAATTTCATGGTCAGCTTGATATTTGATTAAATCATCATCCGTACATCCAAAAAACAATACGAAAATAATAGTAGGTATATATTTCATACAATTGTTTTTGCTAATTGCTGTATACTCTACAAACGACGATCTTGGCTTTTTATTGGAAAAAAAAACCACTCTTTCGAGTGGTTTGGTATTATGCTTTTAAATAGATTAGACTTTCTTGTAATTGTGGCTTATCGGTAATGAACTGTCGTAACCAGTGCCCCAATTCCTCTAATTCGTCTGGCAATAGTCTTTTAACTGCCTTCTTCAACTCTTTACAAAAGAGTTTTGTGTCAAAACTAACTTTTTTAAGTACCGTTTTAGTGTACTCAAGCATAGCTCTAGCCATATTCCAGAATGTTTTTAATTAGTTGTTGTATTCCCTAAAGTTAACCAAAAATTGCCTTACAATATTGTATGCCAATCGTTAAAAATTCAATAATTTCCATTTAATATAGTATTGCAAGGGAGAAATTGGTAATTTTCACGGTGTACCTATGAAAAAAATCGTTGTATTACTTCTATTAACTATCTTATTTTTAGGGTGTTCTACAACCAAAAGAAGGGTAGTCAAGGATATTGAAACTAAGCTGAATGCAAGCCACTATGGCAATCAGTTCACCGGTTTTTTACTTATAGATCCCATCTCCAATGACACGATTTATAACAGAAATAGTACAAAGTATTTTACTCCTGCGAGCAATACCAAAATATTCACACTTTTTGCTTCCTTAAAACTTTTACCTGAAAGTATCCCAGCTTTAAGATATGTTGATAAAAATGACACCTTATATGTTCAAGGTACAGGCGATCCCTCTTTACTGCATCCCTACTTAAAGGATAGCACGGCTATTCAATTTTTGCGAAAACATGATCAAATAGCTTTATTTCTTGACAATTTCACGGATGATAAATTTGGACCTGGCTGGTCCTGGGATGATTATCATTGGTATTATTCACCAGAACGTAGCAGTTTTCCCCTGTACGGAAATATACTGACTATCAATGGTAGTGATTCACTAGACATAAAGCCTGAATATTTTAAAGATAGTATTGTGTTTATGGACTATCCTTTCAATCGTGAATTGGAAAAGAACAGATTTTATTACAATACTTCAAGGAAAGATACGCTCCAAATTCCATT
The DNA here is from genome assembly GCA_018679695.1 of Maribacter sp. Classification (GTDB taxonomy): domain Bacteria; phylum Bacteroidota; class Bacteroidia; order Flavobacteriales; family Flavobacteriaceae; genus Maribacter_A. The sequence goes on along the minus strand of JAHHKH010000188.1, from coordinate 323 downwards.
TATAATTAATAGTAGTACAACCAAAACCTTATTGGAAAAAATACTCCAAAAGAAAATTCATATCACTCGTGCATTTGCAGAGGGTGAACATCAAATTCTATATGGAATGTCTTCTGATAGCATTATTAAACGAATGATGCATGAAAGTGATAACTTCCTCGCGGAACAGCTTTTGATTGTTGCTTCCTCTACACTGTCAGATACCTTGAACAGTGCTAAAACCAGAACATATATATTAGAGAATTATTTGAAAGAGCTACGGCAAATGCCCAGATGGGTAGATGGTTCAGGCCTTTCGCGTTATAATTTGTTCACTCCTGAAT
>JAHHKH010000163.1 GCA_018679695.1 Maribacter sp. | reverse complement strand
ATCCCCGGTAGCAGAGTACATTGGAGAAGCAAAAATTGCATCGGTTCCTCTTGGGCCAAATACCAAATCTGCCACGAAACCTACTTTTTCACCTTCATAACTTGCAATGACATTGGCCATGCCAAGGGCAAAACCTGGAAGGTTTGCGAATGAACTGCCTGGAGCAGAGTAATTAGTTCCAGAATTTGCTGAATTCAGGTTAGCACGGTAATAAGCATCAATAGTGCCACTCAGGGTAAATTTTGATTTAACTTCTTCTGTTTCCTCTTCTTGCGCAAAGGCTACCGTTGCCAATAGCATAATTGCCAGAAGAACTAAATTTTTTACGTAATTTGTATTTGTAATTGTTTTCATATTTCAAAGATTTAGAATCTCTTTTTAGAGATGTTTTTACTATTAATGATTTGAGAATTAAGCTGAAAATGGTTATAAAACGGAGCGTTCTGCCAAACGCTCCGTCTTTTTTTTATTAATGTTGGTTCATTCTAAAGTCCGGGTAAGCGTCCATTCCATGTTCGTGAATGTCCAAACCTTCAACTTCTTCTTCTTTAGACACACGTATACCCATTGTTTTCTTAAGAATAAAGATGATTATAAAGGCCGTTAGACAACAGAAAACAGCAGCTGCTCCAACCCCGGTTAATTGGTATATGAACTGATCTACACCGGCCAAATCGCCAAATAGGCCTACTGCCAATGTGCCCCAGATACCACAAATAAGGTGTACTGTTACCGCACCTACAGGATCATCCAATCTCAGTTTGTCAATAAGAGCAACTCCCAATACAATAATTACACCAGCAATTAATCCGATGGCGATAGATTCTAAAGGTGACATTAGGTCTGCACCTGCAGTTATACCTACAAGCCCACCTAAAATACCATTAAGAAACATGGTCAAATCAAAATTCTTGTATAGTACTGTTGAAGTTATAAAGGCAGAAACCCCTCCTGCGGCAGCCGCCAAGCTTGTGGTTACTAAGACCAAAGAAGTTAATGCAGGGTCAGCAGAAAGAACTGAACCTCCGTTAAACCCAAACCAACCTAGCCAAAGTATAAAAACTCCAACAGCGGCCAATGGAATATTATGGCCTGGAATAGCTTTTGGTTTTCCATCATCGCCAAACTTACCAATTCGTGATCCCAGTAGATAGATGAAGACAAGTGCTGCCCACCCACCAACAGAGTGTACTAAGGTAGAACCTGCAAAGTCATAGAAGCCACTTTCTTCCCCACCTAAGGTAGAAAGGAATCCGCCACCCCATTGCCATGATCCAACAATAGGATAAACCAAGCCTACATATATAATAACGAAAATCATAAAGGAACCTAACTTAACCCGTTCAGCAACGGCACCCGATACAATGGTCGCTGCCGTGGCCGCGAACATCGCTTGGAACAAGAAATCGGTCCAGTACGTATATCCGCCATCTGCATATTCTGGTGTAAGTCCATCTGCCCCGATAGGAAGGCCAAAACCGGCAAACCCTAGGAAGCCATTAAAATCACCCGGGTACATTAAATTAAAACCCCCTATGTAGTACATCAAAAGCCCTATACATATAATAAAGACATTCTTGAATAAAATATTAATTGTGTTTTTTTCTCTGGTAAGCCCAATTTCCAATAAGGAAAACCCCGTGTGCATAAAGAAAACGAGGGCGGTACATACCATCATCCAAACATTGTTCGCTGTAAATAATCCTGCATCCATTTTGTAAAAGTTTAGTTGTTTAAAATTTAGTTGATACCGGCGTGACCGTTTTCTTTGGTTCTTATACGATAGGCCTCGATAACTTCGGAAACGAATACTTTACCAACGCCTACATTACCTGTATAAGCGGATTCCAAAATTGCCTCAACCGTTCTTTCCAAAAATTCATCGGAAACGACTATAGACAAATATCTTCTTTGGATATCGCTGGTACTATAGGAAATTCCCCTATATACGTGCCCTTGTTTCTCATTGCCAACTCCCGTTACATCCCAGTAACTAAAAAAGTTTACCTCAATTTGATGTAATGCATTCTTTACATCATCAAATTTTGATTTTCTAATAATTGCTTCGATCTGTTTCATAATTTGTAGTTTAAAGCGCCAAATGTAGAATATTAAATTACATACCCTAAAAAAAATAGGGGTATATTATCAATATTTATCAATATAATAATTTATACCCCAAAAAAATAGGGGTATTATATTTTAAAAAGAAATAATTAGAAATATGTGCTTTAGGTATCCTAGGGAATCGAAATCCAAGTTCATAAGTGTATAAAGTATACAATATGAAATGCAGTGCAGGCTTAGAATATAGAATTAATTGAAGGAATAGTAAGGTAAATACGATCTATCCAAGTTTTGATAACCACAGACCCAGAAGTACTGCAAGAATACCAATAACAATACTCGAAAAAGTATAGATGGAAAAGTGAAGAATTTCTCCACTCTTTAATAAAGAATGGTTCTCGAATGCAAAAGATGAAAAAGTAGTAAAGCCCCCACAGAAACCTGTGGTCAATAACAAAGTTTGGTTTTGGGAGAGTAAATTGTTCTTATAGGATAGTCCTAATACCAGTCCAATGATAAGGCACCCGATCATATTGACCAAAAAAGTCCCTAAATAAAAATGCTCGAAATAATTGTTGAAAGTTTTGGAGATAATGTACCGGAGTAAACTACCTAAGCCTCCACCCAAAAAAACAAGTAGCAATTGTTTCATGTCTCGCGAACAATTTCTTTATAAGCACAAATTGGAAAATAAACTTCCAATGCGGTAAAAATAAACAAGTCTTGAAAAGATTTCTTAAAGGTACTAACTAAACTGCCTTCTTGTAGTTCGAAGTGACCAATTCTATAGGATAGATTTTGGAAAGTGTTGATTTTGTGGTTTTGTTCTGAACATTATTTCTGTTCCTGTTGCTGTTATACATACTTGAGAACATCATTGCAGCGTTTATAAAAACCAGAATAAAAACTATTGTTAGAAATGTCACCATTGGTTCAGTTATTTAGATGAACAACGCAAAATTACGTTGTTTGGTATTATATACGGGATAAAACGCACTAATTGTTGTCAAAGTGTTAATTTTTGTGGTAACTGTAATTTTTCTCTTAATTCTTAAGTAAATACTTAATATAAAACAGGATTAATAAGAAGATGATAAAAATTATCCCCACCCACTTTACACCCTTATAATTTTTGGAATGTAACTTTTTGTCTTTTTTGTAGGACAACGCAATTATCATAGAAAAGACAACAATGAAAAGGATGGCAAAAATCAATTGTCCGGTGCTGAACATAATGTGTATCAAATAAGTTATTCAGAAATAGTTGAAATGAAAAGTCTTGAATTTACGCACCTAAGTGATCTGATTAACAAGAGTTGCTCTAGGTTGTGAATAAATTCATTGAAAATTTCCTCTCGTATTTTATATTTTTATGCAAAGCTAATCTAATTGTATAAAAATGAAGCATAAAATAAGTGAAGTAGAATTATTTCACAATTCTTTTGGTCTCGGGGTTTCCAAGACGATGAGGGCCGATTTAGGTAAAGAAAAGAATTTGCTCCGGTTTAATTTAATGGATGAGGAGAATAAAGAATATTTCGAGGCGGCCAACAATAATGATTTGGTAGAAGTTGCTGATGCATTGGGGGATATGCTATACATTTTATGCGGAACGATACTGGAGCATGGTATGCAACATAAAATCGAGGAAGTATTTGAAGAGATCCAACGTAGTAATATGAGTAAGTTAGGAGCCGATGGGAAACCAATCTATAGGGAAGATGGCAAAGTTCTGAAAGGCCCTAATTATTCCAAACCGAATATTGAAAGTATTTTGGATAAATAAAAAAGGGCTCTAAGCCCTTTTTTATTATGAAACTTTCAATCGCCACCCGAACTTATCCTCACTTCGGTTGTATTGTATGTCTGTAATTCGCTTTTTCAGCCTTGTTGCATATCCGTCTTGGATTTCCGGTAAATCATAATCCTCATTTCTATATCCGAAGGTAACTATAGGGGATATTACAGCTGCAGTGCCTGCTCCGAACATTTCTTTTAGGGTGCCGCTTTTGGCCGCTTCAACCACTTCGGTAACTGTTATTTTACGCACTTCTGTATGAATACCTTCATCTTTGGCAATTTCCAAAATGCTCTTACGGGTAATTCCGTCAAGAATCCTATCACTGGTCGGTGCTGTAATCAAGGTATCGTTGATTCTAACAAAAATATTCATTGAACCTGCCTCTTCAATATATTCATGGGTATTATCATCTGTCCAGATTACCTGATTATATCCTTTATCAATTGCCAATTGTGTTGGGTAAAACTGTCCGGCATAATTACCCCCGGCTTTAGCATAACCTACACCACCATTAGCGGATCTGGAGTAGTTTTCTTCAATCAGAACTTTTACCTTTCCTGAAAAATAAGCTCCAGAAGGAGCGCAGGCAATCACAAAAGTATATTCGTCCGCAGGGGATGCATGAAATCCGTTACCCGAAGCAAAAATAAATGGTCTTATGTACAACGAACTACCTTGTTTTTTTGGAATCCAATCCTTATCGAGCCTTATAAGTTCCTTAAGTCCATCAATAAAATAGGCTTCAGGTAGTTCAGGTATGGCCATTCTTTTCGCGGAAATGTTCAGTCTTTTGCAATTATCCATTGGACGGAAAAGCCATATATCATCATTAGCATCCTTGTAGCCCTTCATTCCTTCAAAAATCGACTGTCCGTAATGAAATATTTTTGCAGAAGGATCTAAGGTGATTGGTTGGTAAGGAACAATTTCTGGTTGCTCCCAAGCACCATTCTTAAATTTGCAGATCAACATATGATCTGTAAAAACAGTCCCAAAAGCCAAGTTGTCAAAATCTACTTCATGAATTTTTGAAGTTTTGGCCTTTTCTATTTTCATCTTCATGGTACTTGTCTCCATTTTATCGCATTTTTATCGAATAAAAATAGGAAAATATCACTATCCATTCTTCTTTTTTACTTTAAAAATCCCCATTTTTACAATAGTTTTCCAAATTTTAAGAATTATGAAAGGTTTTAACATTTTAGTTGTATTATTAGTATTCTTTTCCGCTTGTAAAGGGCAAGAAACAAAGAAAGAAATTGTCGATAAAACAGATAATATTCTAGAATTGGCATCATTTGGGGATAAAATTTTAGCAGATGGCAGTATATCAAGTCACGAAATGATGCAAAAGTATAAGGCGCTGGCCGTTGCCGATACTATACAGACAAAATTTACTGCAGAGGTCATAGAGGTTTGCCAGTCAAAAGGGTGTTGGATGAAAGTAAAATTTGAGAATGGTGATGAAGCTATGGTTAGATTCAAGGATTACGGTTTTTTTATGCCCAAGGATATAGCAGGAAAGGAAGTTATCGTAAATGGTAAAGCTTTCGTTGAAGAGATGAGTGTTGAAGATCAAAGGCACTATGCTGAGGATGCGGGCCAATCGGCCGAAGAGGTTGCCCGAATTACAGAACCTAAAAAAACCTATGGTTTTGAAGCAGATGGCGTTCTTTTGAAAGAATAATGCAACGCAAGATAATTACTACAGCGGATGGCTCAAAGACCATCCAATTAAAGGGATGGAATGAGCAATACCATTCCATACATGGTGCAGTACAAGAGTCTTACCATGTTTTTATAAAACACGGACTGAATTTATTCAGGAACCAGGAAATCCATATTTTGGAAATTGGTTTTGGAACGGGACTCAATGCCCTTATTACTTTTTTGGAAGCTTCAAAATTAGGCTTAAAGGTAACATATAAAGGTGTTGAGGCATATCCTGTTACTCCTGGGGAGCTCGCACAATTGAATTATATTGCAGAATTGAAGGCTGAAGCGTATCAAAGCCATTTTGAACAAATGCACAAATCAGCCTGGGAATCGAATATTTCGATTTCCGATGGTTTTGACCTATACAAAGAGCAACATGATTTTAGGGAAATAGATGCTCTAGATACTTTTGATATAGTTTATTTTGACGCCTTTGGTGCACGTGTTCAACCCGAATTATGGACAGAAAATGTATTTGGCATCATGTTCAGGGCACTTAAAACCGGCGGCATCTTGGTAACCTATTCTGCTAAAGGTAGTGTAAGAAGAGCGATGCAGGCATCCGGTTTTACTGTTGAAAGATTACCTGGTCCTCCTGGAAAACGCGAGATGTTAAGAGCTACAAAACCTTAATTAAGGCCTTTTCAGCTGAAAAACCAATATTTCTTTGTTACAAGTTTAACATAGCCCGGCGGTCACTGTTAAATTGGAATTAAAATGAACTGTAACGGTTGCAAAATCCCATATCTTTAGCCCATGAAACTATTGATTACCGGAGCTACGGGCTTGATTGGAAGTGCTATTGTTGAGTTGTGTAAGAAGCACGATATCCCAGTGAATTATTTAACTACCGATAAGACCAAGATAATTTCAGACGAAAATTATCAAGGATTTTATTGGAACCCCTCTCAATATGATATTGATCTTCGTTGTTTTGAGGGAGTAACGGCTATAATCAATTTGGCTGGGTCCAGTATTTCAAAAAGATGGTCGGCAGACTATAAGAATGAAATACTGTATAGTAGGATAAATACTTTGAAAACCTTGAATCAGGCCTTGGGTAAATTGGATACCAAGCATATAAATTCATTTGTTTCAGCATCAGCAATAGGTATTTACCCAAATTCAATAAGTAAATTATATGATGAGGACGAGGAAGAAATTGATGATAGTTTCCTTGGTGAGGTCGTTCAGAAATGGGAAAGTGAAATTGATGCCTTGTCGAACTGTGGATTTCCGGTGGCAAAAGTTAGGGTTGGATTGGTATTATCGAAAAATGGCGGAATACTGCCGGAGTTGGTAAAGCCAATAAAGTCATATCTCGGTGCTACCTTCGGCAATGGCAAGCAATGGCAATCGTGGATTCATATTTCCGACTTGGCAAGAATATTTTTGTTTGTGGCTCAGAACCAGTTAAGTGGAAATTATAATGGGGTGAGTCCAAATCCGATCACCCATAAAAAAATGGTCAGTGAAATAGCCAAAGTGTTGAAGGCTCCCTTATTCCTGCCCAATATCCCTCGTTTTATGATGAAACTAATCCTTGGTGAAATGTCTTATTTACTATATGCAAGTCAACGGGTGAGCAGCAAGAAAATCGCTCAGGAGGGTTTTGTATTTGAATACCCGAATATCGGAAATGCACTTCAGGATTTTTATAATGGTGGAATCGACAATAAAACTGTTACTGACTTTGCTACTGAGGATTTTCTATCATAAATCAGCTATTCTTTCCTTCTGATCTTATTTTTTTATACCAATTGCAGTTAATTTTTACGAAAGATCAATGACATTTTGACATTTTTAAAGAAATGGCAGTACTTTTGCCATCTTATAAATCAAGATTTTAACCGCTATACTAAATGAGTAAGAGAAATAAAACTGAGGAGATAGATGAATCTAGCCTAGGGGAAGAGCTTAATGTAGAAGTAGGTAACGAACAGGATGAAGTTCGAAATGAGATTGAAACAAGGACTGCAGAGGATCAACTTCAAGAGGAATTAGGCAAGGAGAAGGACAAATTTCTTCGTCTATTTGCAGAGTTCGAAAACTACAAGAAGCGAACGTCCAAAGAAAGGGTTGAGTTATTCAAAACCGCCGGTCAGGACGTTATTGTTTCATTATTACCCGTTTTGGATGATTTTGAACGTGCCTTGAAAGAGTTGGCAAAATCGGAGGACAAAGAGATGTTCAAAGGAGTTGAGTTGATCAACGTAAAGTTGCGCGAGACCTTAAAATCCAAGGGCATGGAAGATGTGGGTGCCAAGCAAGGAGATACCTTCGATGCTGAAATACACGATGCCATAACCCAGATACCCGCGCCAAGTAAAAAGTTAAAAGGTAAGATCATCGACGTTGTGGAAAAAGGGTATAAACTGGGTGATCGAATAATCCGTCATCCAAAAGTAGTTGTCGGAAACTAAAAATCAGGCATGAAGGAAGATTATTACGAAATACTTGGCATCAGTAAAAATGCCACAGCTGCAGAAATAAAGAAAGCCTATCGCAAAAAGGCATTGGAGCACCATCCTGACAAAAATCCAGGTGACACAAAAGCCGAGGAGCTTTTTAAAAAATCAGCAGAAGCTTACGAAGTCTTAAGTAATCCAGACAAGAAGGCAAGATATGATCAGTTTGGTCATGCTGCCTTTGAAGGCGGAGGCTTTGGAGGTGGTGGAATGAACATGGATGACATTTTTAGCCAATTTGGTGATATTTTCGGTGGAGCATTTGGTGGTGGTGGTTTCAGCGGTTTTGGCGGTTTTGGCGGCGGTGGTCAGAGAAGGACCAAAGGCAGTAACCTGAGAATTAGGGTCAAATTAACTTTGGAAGAAGTCGCCAATGGCGTTGAGAAAAAGGTCAAAGTACGTCGAAAAGTGCAGGCTGCTGGTGTTACCTATAAAACATGTAACACCTGTGGTGGTCGAGGTCAGGTAACTAAGGTCACCAATACCATTCTTGGAAGAATGCAAACAGCGGCAGCATGCCATACCTGCAGTGGTAGTGGCCAGATTCTCGATAAAAGGCCAAGCGATGCTGATTCCCAAGGATTAAAAGTAAACGAAGAAACAGTTTCGATCAAGATACCTGCAGGGGTCGAGGATGGCATGCAGTTGAAGGTACCCGGAAAGGGCAATGCCGCGCCTGGGAATGGGATTCCCGGTGACTTATTGGTTGCGATTGAAACCCAAGACCATAAAACGTTAAAAAGGGAGGGTGATAATTTACATTATGACTTGTATATAAGTTTTTCTGAGGCCGTCTTGGGCACTTCCAAAGAGATTGATGCCGTAGGGGGTAAAGTTCGTATTAAATTGGAACCTGGAATACAGTCCGGAAAAATATTAAGGTTAAGGGGCAAGGGTATTTCAAGTATCAATGGTTATGGCAGTGGTGATCTTTTAGTTCATGTGAATGTATGGACTCCCAAGGAACTTAACAAAGAACAGAAAGAGTTTTTTGAGCGGATGAATGGCAACGATAATTTTGAACCTAAACCCGAAAAATCGGATAAGTCATTCTTCGAAAAAGTAAAAGATATGTTCTCTTAACGAATAACAAATTAAGTATTAAATAAAAAACGTATATTTGAATCAATATTGGGAAACCAATATTAATTTTCTTTTTCATAGCAATTTTTTTCCCATCCTTAATTCCAATTAAGGGTGGGTTTTGTTTTTTAGGTGTTCTTAGTTTAAAGCAATTCTATATCTTTGGCAAAATTGCTTTCATGAACAATATTTTGGTCACTAATGAGGTTACCAAACAATTTGGGAAACACACTGCTCTTAATAAAGTTTCCTTGGAAATACCAGAAAATAGCATTTATGGCCTATTAGGTCCTAATGGTGCCGGTAAAACCACCTTGATTCGTATTATTAACCAGATTATGTATCCCGATAAGGGCGAGGTGTATTTTGATGGTGAGCTATTAAAACCATCCCATATCGCCATGATAGGCTATTTGCCCGAGGAGAGAGGATTATATAAGAGTATGAAAGTAGGCGAGCAGGCCTTATATTTGGCCCAGCTGAAAGGTTTAAGTAAATCTGAGGCCAAAAAACGATTGAAATATTGGTTTGAAAAACTGGATATTGGGGATTGGTGGAACAAAAAAGTCCAAGAGTTATCGAAGGGTATGGCCCAGAAAATCCAATTTATCATAACGGTCCTCCATGAACCGAAGCTTCTCATTTTTGATGAGCCTTTTAGTGGATTTGATCCAATCAATGCAAATATTATCAAGGATGAAATATTAAATCTAAAAGCACAAGGGACATCTATCATATTCTCTACCCATCGTATGGAATCTGTCGAGGAATTATGTGAATATATAACCTTGATCCATCAATCCAAAAAAATCCTTGACGGTAAATTATCCGAAATAAAAAAAGCTTTTAAGAAGAATATATTCCATGTAGTCGTCCAGGCCGAAAATGTTGGTTCTCTTTTACTTGAATTATCCAATAGATTTGAATTGACCTCCTCCAAGGTTAATCCACTGGATAAAGAGCTTGACTTTACCGTGAAATTGCCTAAAAAGGATTCTGGTGAAATGTTGACTTATTTGGCAAAGATTGGCAATATCAAGAGTTTCACAGAGACCATCCCCTCCGCAAATGAGATATTTATTCAATCTGTACAAAATAGAGATGCACATGAATAAATTATCACTTATAATAAAGCGGGAGTATTTAGCCAAAGTACGCAATAAGTCCTTTGTTATAATGACTTTTCTTAGTCCAATTCTAATGGTGGGCATGGTCGTGTTAATTGCCTATTTGACCAAGATCAACGATAACCAAAAGCACATTATAGGTGTTTTTAATGAGAGTGATTATTTTTCGAATGATTTCAATACCACAGAGAGTACCTCATATGTTCTTTTTAGAAACATTACCCTGCAAGCAGCAAAGGACTCTACTGCGAAAGTCGGTTATTATGGCCTTTTACATATACCCAATGAAGACGAACTTGAGAAGGTAGCAAAGCATGCCTTTTTTTACACAAAAGAGGCTCCAAGTACTATTGTACTTGAGAAATTGGAAGATATTTTTGAAGATAGATTAAGAGAAAGAAGACTTCAGGAATTGGGTGTTTCCACGAAGGAATTTGCATCTATGGAGGAAGAATATGAAATCAATACCGCAACTTTTGCAGGAAAACAGAATCTGAAAGGGATAAATGAAATAAAGGCATTAATTGGTGGTGGCTTTGGATATCTTATTATGATGTTCATAATTATTTATGGGGGTTTTGTAATGCGCAGTGTCATTGAGGAGAAAACCAGTCGAATTATTGAAGTGATCATTTCCTCGGTAAAGCCATTTCAATTAATGATGGGTAAAATAATCGGTACTTCCTTAGCGGGTGTGACCCAGTTTGCAATTTGGATTGTTTCCGCAACATTACTTCTTTTCGTTGCCTTTGCAATTTTTAATATTGATCCATCAGCCCTTAGCAGCGGGGCAGAGGTTACCGCAGGTATGGGTAATACTATTGCACCAGCTGTTCCCTCACCCAATGAAACACTACAGGCGTATGCCCAGGAACTTTATAAGATACCATGGTTCATGCTTATTTGCTTTTTCCTGATTTACTTTATTCTTGGATACCTAATATATAGTTCAATATATGCGGCAATTGGTGCCGCCGTTGATAATGAGACAGATACACAACAATTTATATTTCCAATTATCTTGCCTTTGATGTTGGCTATTTATGTTGGTTTCTTTTCGGTTTTCAGTAATCCACATGGACCAATTGCTGTTGGTTTTTCATTATTTCCATTAACATCACCCATAGTAATGCTCATGCGTTTACCTGGAGGTATAGGTGAAGGTGGTGTTCCTATTTGGGAAGTGATAACTTCAATTATTTTGTTGGTGATTACTTTTATGGGGATTGTATGGTTGGCAGCCAAAATTTATAGAGTGGGGATTTTAATGTATGGTAAAAAACCTAGCTACAAAGAATTATTTAAATGGATAAAATATTGAACATGGGTCAGGAT
>JAHHKH010000156.1 GCA_018679695.1 Maribacter sp. | reverse complement strand
ATCTTGGATATCAAGGTTTACGATACCCAATGCGGGTGTAAAGTCTTTAAATCGGAAATGGCATTGCTCCTTTTTGGCAAGCCTTTTATTTCAAAATGGTTGTTCGACGTAGAATTGTTCAGTAGAATTCTATGCCATTACGGAAAAGGTGAAGGCTTAAAAATGATGGAAGAAATTCCCGTGAAACAATGGATTGACCAAGGAGAGTCGAAGGTGAAACTTTCTTACTTTTTTAGATTGTGGTATGATCTTTTCCTGATCCGAAATGCCCATATGAAAAAAATGAATCCTAGAAAAGTTTAAATCAGTTCCAGAGCGGATTCAATAGTTTCATATATTGTGGCCATTTCTGCATCTGATATAACAAATGGGGCAAGAATATATATCGTATTACCCAAAGGTCTCAGAAATACCCCATTAGCCATAAAATGATGGAATAATTTATCCCGAAGACTTCCATAGCGTTCCATATGCACATTCAAGTCCAATGCAAAAATTACTCCGCATTGTCGAACAGAAGCTACTTTTGGATGCGATTTAATTTTATTGCCAAAGGCCTTATGTGACTTTATGACCCGTTTTATATTATTCTGAATTTCTTTGGATTGCAATAACCTAATCCCGGCCAGAGCTGCAGTACAGGCTAAAGGATTTGCGGTATAGGTATGTCCATGAAATAAACCCTTTGCCAGGTCATCGCTATAAAAAGCACCATAAACCTCTTGTGTACAGGATGTCACTGCCATTGGCATTAAACCGGCAGTAAGTGCTTTTGATAGGCAAATGATATCGGGTTTGGTATCGATCTGATCAGACGCAAAATGGGTTCCTGTTTTACCAAATCCCGTCATTACCTCATCGGCAATCGTCAATACATTGTTCTTTTTTAATACCCTAAGTATATTGTTAAGCCCTTCAGGCTCGTACATTTTCATTGCTGCAGCACCTTGAACAAGAGGCTCGTAAATGAAACCCGCAATAGTATTGTCTACTAATATTGATTCAAGTTGGGCAATAATGGCATCACCGTTTTCCTTTGTTGGAACCGGAATCCGCTCTACTTCAATGAAAAAATCCTCAAAGGGACCATTGTATACAGATAAACCTGAAACCGACATGGCACCAAAGGTGTCGCCATGAAAACCATCTTCGAAAGCGAGCATAATCGTACGCTTTTCCCCTCTATTAAAATGGTACTGCAAGGCCATTTTTATTCCAATTTCAGTAGCTGTCGACCCATTATCGGAAAAAAAGAGTTTTTCCTGATTGTTAGGCAATATTTTAATAAGTTCTTCAGATAATGTAACAGCAGGCTCGTGGGTAAAACCACTGAACACAACCTGATCTAACTGGTACATTTGCTTATGGACCTTTTCTAGAATAAAATCATTACAATGGCCATACATGCATGTGTACCAGGATGCAATACCGTCTATATATTCGTTCCCATCCTCATCATAGATCAATGTCCCTTTTGCTTTGACAACTGCCAACATATCTGGATGGATTTTATGTTGGGTAAGTGGGTGCCAAACGTGTTTTTTATCACGCTCTGAAAGATTTTTAGTTGTCATGGAATTCAATGCAACGCTTTTTATATATCTTGCAAAGATGGGAAATAATACCTTATCAATTAATGATAAATAAAGCCATTGGACACCTGAGGCAGGATTTTGGGAATCTAAACATTACCACAGTGGTTTTTTGGTTGGCCATTATAGCCTTATTCCTCCGTTTCCCGTTCTTTTTCAGGGATTACATCGATAGGGATGAAAGTACTTTTATCCTTGTGGCACAATCGTGGGTAGATGGTAATTTGCCCTATACCCAATTGTGGGATGTTAAACCCCCACTAACTTTTCTCTTCTTTGCTGGTATTATCCAAATTTTTGGAAAAAGCCTATTTATCATTCGCTTTTTTGGAGCACTTCTGGTCATCATAAGCTCATTCTTCACCTACAAGATCGGGGTTCAAATCGCAACCAAGAAAGTCGCTTTTTTATCGGCAATTGGGAGTGTTGTTCTTCAAAGTTCATTCGGTAGTCTTCAAGGGGTAATGTCCGAGCATATAACAATGGCCTTTTTTATGCCAGCCCTCTATTTAGTATTGAAGTATAGAACCGTTTCCACAGTTTTCCTAGCTGGAATTTTAATGGGTATATCGGTAATGGTGAAACTGAATATGGCCTACGCCATTCTTTTTGTAGGGATTTATTTGTTGTATGATCGTTTCCGTAAGAATGCATATTCTCAAGGATTACTTGGTACCATGGCATATGGCTCTGGAATTATTATAATCATTTTATTGACTATTCTACCCTATTACCTCAACGACCTTGTTATGTTATGGTATAAATCCGTTATAAAAGCGCCTTTGGAATATACAGCGGCAAGGCGCTATTCCATTTTGGAAATGGCTCCTTTTCTAATCCTCATTTCAGCGTTCTTTATTTGGACATGGAAAAGGAAATACATCGACTTTAAAGATAGCTCGCTTCAACTGCTATTGGTGGCCATTATCGGAGTTGTACTATCTTTCATAAAAGGCGGCCGAATCAATGGGCACTATTTGATCCAATTGTACCCCATTCTATTGCCATTGGTCTTTATTGCATTGGGCAGATTACAGCTTTTGAAGAAATTCATCTGGAAACCCGTTTATTTTATAATTATTCTTTTGATCCCCATAGAATCTTATGTGGAATCCGTGAATGTGATAAGTAATAAATTTGAAAGGGGAACTTTCTTTAATGGTGAAGGCATTTCAGTACCTAAATATATTCAAGAACATAACCTGGAAACCGAGAATATCCTTTTTTTAGGCTATCATATCGGCTATTGGGTCTTGGGAGAAAATCCGCCTACCAAATCCGCAACACACCCCAGCAATATCTGTAAGGATGAAATGTTCGCAGCCTATGATAATCCAAGGAAAACAGCCATGGAGGAGCTACGGTATATTATGGAATCAGTGCGCCCAAAAACTATTGTAACTCGCAAGAACAGACGTGTTTTTGATAAAGAACAGCTAGAAGAGAACAAATATATTGACGCCTATTTAGTAGCACACTACAAGGCCCTTGCCACGGTTGAAAAGGCAGAAATCTTTCAACGTCTAGATTGACCCTAATGCTGGTCTGAACCTCTCTGCATATTTTTTAATCATGGTTTGGTCAATGGCTTTTTCTTCGTTGATCCTTCCAATTGATGTTACCCCTGTCTTTTTAAGAATGATACTTTCCGTGGTACTATGCTCATTTCCATTAAAAACAATTGAAACATCAAATCCTTTTGTCTTAAGCCGATCAATGGTCAAAAGTGTATGGTTTATACTCCCTAAATAATGGCGTGAAACCACTACCACTTTGTAGTTGGGTAAGATCAAATCAAAAATAGTATCGTTATCATTCAGGGGCACCAGTAGGCCTCCTGCGCCCTCAATGACCAGGTGATTATCGGTTTCTGGTTCGGATATATTGTTCAAATCAATGGTGACACCATCAATTTCCGCCGCCGCATGAGGGCTCATAGGCGTATGAAGTTCATAATTGCAAGGATGTATTTTAGATTTATTATTGGAAATAAGCCGAGCAACTTTATGGCTATCGGTATCGTCCAATTCACCAGCTTGCACAGGTTTCCAATAGTCGGCTTCAAGTGCCTCTACAATTATCGCAGAGGCTATGGTCTTACCTACCTCGGTTGATATTCCGGTAACAAAGATCCGTTGCATTCTATTTTGATTTGGTTATCATTCCGCATTGCATACATCTATATTTTCTACTTTCAAAAAAGGGGAATAGCTTTAGAAAAACTCCTCTTCGACGATAATAAAGTTCCGATTTTGTCGCTTTACAATTTGGACAAACAATGGGGTTTCCGCTGGCATCGACTGCATAAGCCCTGATTTCATTATAGATCTCCAATGCCTTCATCTTATGTTTGCTATATACCTGAAGTTTAACCCCTCCGATTGCATAGCTGATCAATGGATCGGAATTTATGGTATTCTCATCCTTTAAAAATACGGGGATACCCTCCGATTCTAATTTCCCCTTTATAATCTGTACGTCAGCTGGGTAATCAAAAGAACCAATGGTGTAAAATAAATCTTCCATATTCCTTAAACAATTGCCTGTAACAGGTTTAAAGCTTCTTCTATCTGCTTCCCTGAATTGTAAGTGTGAAGGCAAATACGCAAGCGTTCTTCTCCTTTAGGTACGGTGGGGGATACTATTGGTCTTACATCAAAACCCTTTGCTTGTAGGGTTTGGGTAGCTTTATTCACATTTTCATTTCCTTGGATCCCACAACACTGAATGGCCGACTTACTGGGAATAAAATAAGATTCCAGGTTCAGGTATTCGAGTTTTCGCTTAAAATAATCAATATTAGCCTTAAGTCCTTGTTGGGCTTTTATGC